>JAUHWK010000081.1 GCA_030424555.1 bacterium
TCCGGGGTGGCTCGCGTCGCGCATCGTCTCCGTGCCGGGGCGCTGCACGCAGATGGCGCTGATCGAAGCGGACCGCCGGGCTCTGGATCTCGCCGTCGCCAACCTCGCGGGCGATCACGGGGTGCAGATCACGGCGCACCATGTGGACGCCACCGAGCCCTGGCCGGTGCGGCACCTGGACGCGATCGTCACCAACCCCCCGTTCCACCGCCACGGGGCCCACGACGTCGGGCTCACCGAGGCCTTCCTGGCGCGCGCCGTGAACGCGCTGATCCCCGGCGGGCGGATGTTCGCCGTGGCCCAGCGCACCGTCCCGCTCGCGCGGATGATGGGCGACAAGCTCGTCCGGGTGGAGGAGATCGCGGCGGGTGGCGGATTCCGGGTGCTGCGGGGGACCCGTCCCCAGGGCTGACCACGCCTACGCGAGGTTGCGCCGCACCGACAGCCAGCGCCAGGTCAGTCCGCTGACACGGCGGATCAGGTCCGCGCGGCTGCGCACCCAGCGGGTGAACGCCGTCGCGCGGGACGAGCGCTCCACCACGCCGACGATGATGTACGGGAAGGGGTCGCCGGTCTCACGGGATCCGACGAGCAGGCCCATGTCGCCGCAGCACATCGCGGTCGTGCCGGTCTTGTCGTACACGGCGGTGCCGGCGGGGATCTCGGGGACGCGGTGGAACAGGCGGTCGGGGCCGGGGAGCCGGAGCACCCGCCGCAGCTCCTTGGCATGGGGGACCTCGTCCTTCCACACCGCCCGGAGCAGGCGCATGTGGTCTCGGACGCTGGCGCGGTTGGCGTAGGTCCTGCCGTCGACGGGGATGTACTCGACCAGGCGGAGGCTGCGGCTGAACGAGGCGTGGTGCTTCTTGAGGATGGCCTGGACCGCGGAAGGACCCCCGACCACGCGCATCATCCAGTTGGTGGCGTCGTTGTCGGACCGCTGGATCATCTTCTCCATCTGGTCGCGGCTGCGGGGTCCGTACTGGATCCGGCCCCGGGCCACCTCGTGCATGTACGCGACCGCGACGTACGGCTTGATCATCGAGGCGGCTTGCATCGGGACGTCGGCGTTGATGTCGGCGAGGGTCTCGTCCGTCTCGAGATCGTGGACGATCCAGGCGGTCTTCTCGATCCCTTCCAGGCGGCCGTCCTGGCGCCAGCCCTTCACGTAGGCCTCGATCGCGTCCTCGAGCGGCATCCCGAGGAGGGGGTCGTCGTGGGTGGCCTGGGCGAGCTCGGCGTCCAGGCCCGTGTCCTGCGCGTCGTCCACGGCGTCGGCCAGCGCTTCGTCGACGTCGGACGCGTCCTCGTCCGCGGACGGGGCCACGAGGGGGGCCTCCGACGACGGGGTCGGCAGGGCGATCGTGTCCTCGGACATCGGCGCCACGCCGTCGTCCTCCGGGAGGTCCTCGACCGAGGGCAAGGGCGGCAGGGGCGCGACGGGCTCACCGGCGAGGGAGGGGTCCTCGGGGGGGAGCTCCGGGAGCGGGGGGAGCTTGGACGGCGCGACGGGGGCACCGCGGGTGGAGGCATCTTCGGTGGCCTCTCCCGTGGGGCTGGGGACGGCCAGCGCGTCGAGGCGTCGGCCCGCGAGCAGGGTGCGGTGGTGGTCGGCGATCTCTCGGGTGCGGGCGGCGGCACCCCGTCGGCGCCAGATCAGCCACTGCCGTCCGTCGGGGCCGGGCACGACGACGAGGTCCTTGGCGACCCCTGGGCCGAGCATGCTCGCGATCACGTCGAACCGAGCGGAGACCGCGTCCTCGGACTCGTCCCCGTCGCGGGCGACGTACCGGATGTCCCAGGTGGACGCGAGGTCGGCGGCGCGGACCGCCTCGGCGACGGGCCCCTCGAGCTCCAGCGCGCGGCGGAGCAGGGCGGCGTGGCGCGTGGCGACGTCGGCGGCGGTGGTGGGATCGGACGGGCGCCGCACGTCGGAGCGGTCGTACACGACGACCCAGGAGCCGTCCCGCCGGGCGATCCGCAGCGACGCGGCGACCTCCTCGCCCAGGTGCATCCCGAGGATGTCGGCGTACTCCTCGGCCTCGTCCCGGGTGTGGGTGCCCAGGTACACGACGTGGAAGACGTCCTCTCCGGCGCGGGCGGTGGACCAGGGCAGCGCGGCGGCGAGCCCCGCGGTCGTGCCCGCGAACCCCGTCAACACCGATCGCCTCGTGAGCCCCATCCTGCTCCCGCCGGCCCCAGGGGCCTCACCGTCTCCGCACGCGCTGTAGCACGGCCAGGATCCGCGTCCACAGGCGATCGTGAGACGATCGGGTTGATGGTGGCCCGCTCGGGGGTTGTGGGGAGCCGTATGCGTTGCCTCCTCGCCCTGCTGCTGTCCTGTTCCTTGGGTCTTCCCGCCGCCCATGCGGTGCCGGACGACTCCCCCCGGCGCACGCCCATCGTCGAGGCGGTCGCGGTGGCCACGCCGGCGGTGGTCGCGATCGAGGTGGAGGTCGCGGTCCGAAGCCCGTTCCTGCTGTTCGGCCAGGAGATGAGCCGGGGCGAGGGCAGCGGGGTCATCGTCGACAAGGACGGGGTGGTGCTCACCAATGCCCACGTCGTCGACGGCGCCTCGGCGCTCACGGTGCGCCTGTCGGACGGGCGATCGTTCCCCGCCCGGGTGGTGGCGGTCGATGGTCCGGCAGACATCGCGGTCCTCAAGGTGGACGGTGCCCGGGGGCTCCCGGTGCTGCCGATGGCCGACAGCGACGACCTGTTGTTGGGCGAGACCGTGATCGCGATCGGCAACCCGTTGGGGCTCGGGCTCACCGTGTCGACCGGGGTCGTGGCGAGCACGGCCCGGGACCTGCCGGTGGGCGACGGCCCGGTCCAGACCTGGATCCAGACGGACGCCGCGATCAATCCCGGCAACTCCGGCGGGGCGCTGATCGACCTGGAGGGGCGGCTGATCGGCATCAACACGTTCATCCGGCGAGACGCGGAAGGGGTCGGGTTCGCGATCCCGGTCAACCGCGTGCGCAAGGTGGCGGCCGATCTGCTGGCGTACGGGGAGGTCCAGCTGCCCTGGCTTGGGGTGACGCTGATCGACGTGCCGGGGGGGCGTCGGGGCCACCCGGGCGCGCGCACCGCAGCGCTCGTGCGCATGGTGGACGGACGGGGTCCGGCGGCGGCGGCGGGGATGGTCCCAGGGGACGTCGTCCTCACGGTGGATGGTCACCGCATCATGAGCCGGGCCGATCTCAACGCCCGGCTGGCCGAGAAGCAGCCAGGCGACGCCGTGGTCCTGGGCGTGCAGCGGCCCACCGGCGACGTCAGCTTCCCGGTGACCTCGGCGCGCCTCCCCGCCAAGATGGGACGGCGGGTGGTGGACCAAGGCCTGGGGGTCGCGTTTCGAGGCGTCCCCGGGGGACTGCTCGCGGCGACGGTCGAGCCCGACGGGGCGTGGGCGCGATCCGGCCTGCTCGCGGGCGACGTGCTCGTCGCGGTGGACGGGGATCCGGTCTCGTCGGTGGACGACCTGGTCCACGCCCTGGATCGCGCGATCGCGCGGCACCGTTCCAGCATCTGGGTGACGGCCGCGCGGGGGCGCCACCGGGGAACGATCGAGCTGACGTTCTGATCCCGGGACCCACGGGCGGCGTGGGATCGCTCGCCACGGTGCGTCACACCCCCCGCGGACCGGGGAAGGGCAGGCTACGGCCCGCGGGTTGGAGGTCGGCATGGAGGGATGGATGCGTTGGATCGGACACGGAGTCGGGGCCGCGCTGACCATGGCGGTGGGCCTCGCGGCCGTCGGCGCCCAGGCGTCGTCCGTCGAGCTGCTCGCGCCGACCTGGGAGAGCCTCACGCCGTGGCGGACCTGGGTGGTGCTCGAGCACGTCGACGGGCCGCGAGACTGGTTCGTCGTGGACAAGGCGGCGGGTGGCGGTCAGCGCTGCGAGATCGGGGTGCCGCGGGACAGCCGCCCGGTGCGGGTGTGGTGCGGTCCGCGCACGCTGGGGGCCGAGGACGTCCGCCCGGTGGATCGGGCCGCCAAGGCCGCGCGCAAGACGGCGCGGGATGCCCTGATCGCCCACCTCGGCGCCGACAAGAAGGCCGTGCCCTCGTCGGATCTGCAGTGGATGGGGACGCTGTCGCGCGTGTCCTTCCGCCAGGTCGTGCCGGTGGGCGATGGTCCGGGGGCCCACACCCCGGCCCGAACGGCGAGCACCTCCTGGGATGTCGAGGAGAACGGGCGCGTCCACCGCTCGGCGATCGCGCCCTTGGTGCGGGTCACGGCCGTGTGCGCTCCTGGGATCCACCCGGACTGCGATGGGTCGCCGACCCTGCTCCCGTACGAGCCGACCCCGTCGATGGAGGGCCACCTCGTCGGGGAGGACGCCGACCCGGGCACGGTCGCGGCGCTGGAGAAGGCGGTGGCGGCCGCCGCCGCGGGGCACAGGGCCCCGTCGGCGCGTGCTGGGGATGGCAGCCCGCTGCCGCCTGCATACCGCGACCTGATGGTCCTCCAGCTTCAGGTCCAGGGCGTGGACGCGCGGGGGGAGAGCGGAGAGGGCCGGTTCGACGTGGACGTCGACCTGCGCCAAGCTGCCGACAAGGCGGTGCGGCTGTCGCTGCCCGTGGGGGAGATGCCGGCCGTGGTGGAGCTGGACGTCGACGTGCCGGCCGGCACGCTGACGGTCCGGGTTCGCCCCGCACAGGAGCGCTTCGTCGAGCACACCCTCGGCCTCACGTGCCACCTCCTCAAGGACCCGGACGACGGCGCGGTGGCGCTCCCAGGTCGATGCCAGATCGACAGCGACGGGCGCTGGCTCCGATGGCAGGGGGCGCGCGGGTCGGTGATGGTCCAGGTGGCACCCGACGCGGGTCCCCGCATGGAGGGGGGCGACGAGCCCGGGGTCCGTCGGCAAGAAGGCTGACGCGACGCCGCCGATCCGGGTATGGCCTGCGCGCCCGGATCCAGGGCTGACGCGGGAGGACGGCATGGCCGACGACGGGGTGCAGGCAACGGCAGACACGGCGATGGCGCGCGCGCGGGCGGCACAGGAGGCGTGGGCGGCTCGGTCGGTGGCGTCCCGGGTGCGCAAGCTCAAGGCGGCGGGCGAGGCGATCCTGGGTGGTGCCGAGACGCTGGCAGAGATCCTGGTCGAGGAGACGGGCAAGCCGCTGGGCGAGGCCTACGCGGGCGACATCGTCGGGGTGGGGGACCTGTTCACCTACTGGTGTGGCCACGGCGCCACCCACCTCGGTCCGCGCAAGGCGCGCATCCCGGCGCTGGACATGCCGGGCAAGAAGGGGCGGGTCGAGCGTGAGCCCGTCGGGGTGGTCGCGGTGATCAGTCCGTGGAACTACCCGGTGGCCCTGCCGATGCGGGTGATGGTGCCCGCGCTGCTCGCGGGCAATGCCGTCGTGTTCAAGCCCAGCGAGATCACGCCGCGCTGCGGGGTGTGGCTGGCCGAGCGCCTGCAAGAGCACCTCGGCGAGGTGGTGCAGGTGCTGGAGGGCGACGGGGCGATGGGGGCGGCGCTGGTCGAGGCGGGTGCCGACCTGATCCACTTCACCGGGTCCACCGCCACCGGCGCCAAGGTCGCGGCGCGCGGGGCGGCGTTGGGGATCCCCGTCGAGATGGAGCTCGGCGGCAAGGACCCGGCGATCGTGCTCGACGACGCGATGCTCGACCGCACGGCCCGTGGCATCGCGTGGGGCGTGGTCCACAACGCGGGCCAGGACTGCGCCAGCATCGAGCGCGTGCTGGTCCACGCCGACGTCGCCGACCGGTTCTTGCCGCTCCTGGTCGAGGCGATGAACGCCACCGCCGACCAGGTCCCCGAGCTGGTCACCGCGCGGCAGAAGGCGATCGTGGTCGCCCAGATCGAGGATGCGATCGCCCAGGGCGGTCGGGTGCTGTGCGGCGGGCTGCCCGAGGGCGACGCGCCCGTGGGTCCCACCCTGTTCACCGATCTGCCCCGCGACGCGGCGATGTGGCGGGAGGAGAGCTTCGGCCCCGTGGCCGTCGTCGAGGTGTGCGCGGACGACGAAGCCCTGCTGGAGGCCGCCAACGACTGCACCTACGGCCTGGGGGCCAGCGTCTGGTCCGGCGACGTCCCGCGGGCGTGTGCGCTGGGGAAGCGGGTGCGCAGCGGAATGCTGTGGATCAACAACCACGCGTTCACCGGGGCGGTCCCGGATCTGCCGTGGGTGGGGCGTGGCGGCAGCGGCCACGGCATCACCTCCAGTCCCGAAGCCCTGCTGCACCTCACCCGGCCGCGCGTGGTGGTGCTCGACAAGGCCAAGGCCCCCGAGCCGTGGTGGTACCCCTACGGCCCGTCCCTCGAGGGCCTGATGCGGGCTGTGGTCACGCGTCAGCGCTCTGGGGGGCTGATGGCGACCCTGTCCACGCTTCGGGCGTTGATGGCGCGAAACAAGACGCTGTCGGGGCGCTGAGCCGGACGGACGGCGCCGCGCTACGCTTTGGCTCTGCCGCCCTGGGAGGGTCCGCATGAGCCAAGGCGCTGCCAGCGAAGGAGGGGGTCTCGGTTCGGCCCCTTGGTCGCGGGGTCGTCCGCGTCACGCCGATCGCCGACTCGTCGTGATCAGCGACACGGAGATCGGGGCGGGCGGGATGCTCGACGATCTCCCGCAGTCGGCGTTTGTGGCCGATCTCCTGCTGGACCTGGACCAGGGCCCGGATGCGGATCTCGCGATCGACGTGGTGTTCAACGGCGACACCTTCGATCTGATGAAGACCGCCTACGAGGACACCTGGCCGCGCCACGTCACGGCCGACATCGCGATGGCCAAGATGAGCCGCATCGCCGCGGCCCACCCACGCCTGTTCGCGGGCCTACGCCGGTTTCTCGCGAGCGGTCGGGGTCGTCGCCGCTTCTTCTTCGTGGTCGGAAACCACGACTTCGAGCTCCTGTTCCCCGAGGTGCAGGCCTTGTTGCGCAGCCTGCTCGGCGCCGACGAAGAGCGGGTCGTGTTCCCGGGAATGAGCGTGCGCCTGGGCGAGGTCCACATCGAGCACGGATGCCAGGCCGACTCGATGTTCTGCATCCGGGCGGACAAGCCGTTCGTCGAGCACGCGGGCGAGACGATCCTGAACCTGCCGTGGGGATCGGTGGCGTTGCTCGACGTGGCGATGCCCCTGCAGCCCGTGTTGGCCTTCCACGACCGCCTCAAGCCGCGCGATCGCTTGTTCCAGGCGCTGCCGGAGCTGGAGGAGGTGTTCGTCTCCCGCTTCTGGCGGTACTGGACCCGCGACTACCTTCGGGGGTGGTTGTCGCGCTCGGACCCGGTCAAGCGCGTGAGCTGGAAGATGTTCCGAGAGCTCGCGTGGCGGTTCGGCTCCAAGAGCATCCAGACCCGGGTGGACGACACCTACGTCAAGCTGCTGGACAAGGACGGGGGACCGCGGGTGGCCTGCATCGGCCACCTGCACGACGCGGCCTGGACGGCCTGGGGTGGGTGCAAGCTGCTCAAGGGCGGCGCGATGCGCAATGAGTTCCTGTTCAGTCGGGACGGCAGCACGCTCACCATGCTGCCCAAGGTCTACATCGAGCTGTGGATGGCAGGCGACACCGTGCTCCGCAGCCAGCTCGTCGAGATCGACGGCCCGCCGCCGCCTGCGGGGTACGTCCCCGACAGCGTGTTCGACGTGCGGCCCACCCTGCGCGAGCTGCTCGGCACCAAGGAGGAGCGTGAGGAGGTCGCCGCCGCCCTGGTGCAGGAGCTCGAGCGCGATCCAGGCACCGAAGAGGTACCCACCGAGGAGGCGCGGTCGGTGGGGTGAGGACCCGGCCAAGGAGGCGTGGAGCGCTGGGCTCGTCCGGGGGCGGGCCACGCTGGATCGCGGGCCCGCGAGAACGCCTGTGGCCTGCCGCGCTCAGCGCTCGCCGAGCAGCTGACGGGTGGCGCTGGCCATGGCGACCATCGTGAGCGCCTGCGCGGGGATCACGCCGACAAAGCAGATGAACAGGCCGATCACGCCGGTCATCGCGACGAAGGCGTACAGCAGGGCTGCCTGACCCCAGTTGGCGCCGTCGGTCATGTTCCAGGCCTCGGCCATCGCGTCGGCCGGGCCCATGCCGCGGTCGACCACCAGGAAGGGGGCCGGCAGGAAGCGGGACAGGATCCCAATCGACCACCCCAGGCTGATCACCGTGCCGAACAGGCTGGCCGCCAGGACGAGGAGCACCGAGTCCTCGGCGAGGATGCCCGCGGTGAACTGGATCATCTGGCTGAGGATGGCACCGGGCAGGGCGGCGATGAACTGCAGCACGAACAGGGCGATCATCGGCAGCCACACGTCGCCGATCTTGTTGAAGCCCTCGAGGAGGGTCTCGAACTGGGGCGGGCCGTCGAGGGCGTCGAGCGAGAGCTTGATGTGGCCCCAGTACACCACCGGCGCGACCAGGAAGATCGGGATGAGGCACAGCATCGCGCTGATCGTGTAGAGGATGAACGAGACGATGACGGCGCCCGCGAGGACGACGAAGTGCTCCATCAGGAGGTTCCACCCGTCCTTCATCGCCTGGACGGCGTCGAGGTGGCCGGTGCCGGTGGGGGCAGCCGGCGGTGCGGCGGGTGCGTCGAACGGGTTGCTCATGGATCCCCTCGCGGTGTCGCGGAACGTCTGCGGACGACCCCCGCTAACGCACCGGACCCTCGATGCACCGGGGATCAGAACCCGGCGCGCAGCCCGATCAGCGGCAGCACGGTGGGCCCGAGCACGAGGCCCTCCTCGCCAAAGTCGTACCGCCAGGTCGGGTACAAGGTGCGGGCACGGCCGGGGACGATCCACACGTCCAGCGCGGCCTGGAGTGTCCAGCGCCGGAACGTGGCGGTGTAGGCGATCCGCAGATCGATCTTCTGGTAGAACGGCAGCCGTGCCGAGAAGGGGCGGCCGGCCTGGGGCAGCCACGCGTCCCCGCCGGCGTCGTACACACTGCCGCTCAGCGGGGTGTACGGAAGGCCCGAGGCGGCCCGGTACCGGAGGGCAAGCTGGAGTGGGGGCAGGACGTTCCAGCTGACGACCAGGCCGCCGGAGGCCGGTTGGTCGGACGGGGACGGGACGCGCCCGACCTCGTCCCACAGCCAGGCCCGGCCCACGGTCACGTAGGCCCAGGCGAAGAACACCTCGCGGATGCGGTAGCGGACGGTCAGCTCACCGCCGACGCTCAGGCCGCGATCCCACACGGTCGGCAGGCCCTCGGTGGGGTCGGTGATCGGGTGTCGTTGGGTGTGGAGGAACCCGTCGAGGACGAACTCCAGGCGGTTCGCCACCGTCTGGTCGAGCCCCGCGACCAGGCTCCAGCCGTCGGTGGTGGGCAGATCCGGGTCGACCGCGGCGCGCAGCGAGGAGGGGCGCTGTTGGTACCGCCCGCCGCCGAAGCGCAGCTCGGTCTGCTCGGCGACCCGGATGCGGGCCGCGAGTCGGGGCTCCACGGTGGGTGTGACGCCGACGCTGTCCAGGCCGACCCGCACGCCAGGCATCACCCGGAGCGGGCCGCCCTGGAACGACAGCTCGGTGTAGGCGCCGGCCCGGGTGCGGAGGCGGGTCTCCTCGAGGTCGGTGCCGTACGCGACGCCGGGCGCTTCCTGGGCCACCAACGCCCCGTTCGCCGGGTCGCCTTGCAGGCGGAACCACGCGACCTCCGCCCGGAGCGATCCCCCTGCGGACACACCGAACACGGGCGACACCTGCCGGTGGGCGTCCACACGGACCGGGAAGGACAGGGTGCGGACGTCGTGCTCGCCGCGGCCGCCGTCCACCGTGCCCCGATCGTGGTCGTGCAGGACGCCCGCGACCGCGCGGCCGTGTCGCCAGCGGTACCGGTACCCCACGAGCTGCCAGTCGCGGCCGTACCGCAGGGTGGGGGTGGCCTCGATCTCGAGGGGGGTGGCGCCGTCGAGCTCGCCGACCGCGCGATCGTACCGGTCTCCCGCGGCGACCGCGTACATGCCGTGTCCGCTGGTGGCGTCGCCGTGCTCGACGCGCAGTGCCGCGTCGTAGAACCGAGGCCACAGCGGGTACTGATCCGACCCGCCGGCGACGTCGTGGAAGCTGCGGCGCCCGCTCACCCCGACCCACGTCTTGTCGTCCACGGGGACTTTGACGTCGGCGCCGATCGTCACGAGGTTGAACGACACGGAGCCGGTGACGTCGCGGGGGCGGCGGGGATCGGTGCGCGCGTCCAGCACCGCACCGGACGCATCTCCGAACCGGGCACCGTAGCCGGAGCTGTACAGGTCGAGGGTGTCCAGCCAGCTCGCCGGAAACACGCTGGCGTACTGGTTGAAGTGGTACAGGTAGGGGATGTCGATCCCGTCGAGCAGGAACCGGTTGTCGCCGGGGCGGGAGCCGCGCACCGCCAGGTCGCCCGAGGTGGGGCTGAACTCGCGTTGAACCGCCACGCCCGGCAGGGCTTGCACGAGCCGGACGGCATCGTCGTAGGTGCCGGGCGTGTCCGCAGCGGTCTCCGCGTCGACGCGGTGTCGGGTCATGTCCGAGGTGGGCCGGAAGCTCTCGACGACGATCTCTGCGGGGGTGGGCGCGCGCTGGAGGAACACCCGGAGCGGCTCGTCGGACGGCAGGGTGATCTGGACGGTCTGCGGGAGGTGGTTGGGACCGACGAACACGACCTCGCGGTCTCCATCGGGCAGCGTCACGGAGAACCGGCCGTCGGCGCCCACAGGCAGGACCGCGTCGTCGAGCTGGATCTCGGCGTCGCCGATCGGGGCGGCCGTGCCCTTCTCAAGGACCCGTCCGGAGAGAGTCCCCGCAAGCGCAGGCGCGACCCAGGCCAGGACGACCGGGCTCACCACGCGCCCGCCCCAGCGCCCAGCGGGACAAGCACCTCGACGCCGTCGAGATCGGCGCGCGCGCAGCGTCCCTGGAGCAGCAGATCGGGGTGGAAGGTGAGGGGCCGACCCTCACAGGGCAGCGGCGCGCCGAGGGCGTCGGGATCGGTGACCGGGGTGGTGTCGGTGAGCGACAGCCCGCCACTGGCGGAGTCGTCGGCGACCAGAAACCCCCGCACCACCGCGGTGCCTTCGGGAGGGGGGGCGTCCACCGGCAGCCGCCGGGTGCCCGTCCACACGCCGGGGCCCACCTCGCCGACCGCCAGGTCGAACGGCAGCGCGTGCCGGACCTGGCCGTCGTGCCGGACCAGGGCGATGCCGAGGACGTCGCCGGCCGGCACAGGGGTGGCCTCCTCGATCTCGAGCTCGTCCAAGGTGAGGTCGGCCGCGGCCCAGTCCGTCGTCGTGGCGTCGAGCTCGAGGAAGGCAAGGAGTACTACTTCTGCGCCTGCGGGCGCTCGAAGTCGCAGCCCTTCTGCGACGGCTCCCACAAGGGCACGGACTTCACGCCCGTGGCCTTCGAGGCGCCGGCCGCCAAGACCTACTACTTCTGCGGGTGCAAGGCTTCGGCCAAGGCGCCCCTCTGTGACGGGGCCCACAACGCCC
>JAUHWK010000082.1 GCA_030424555.1 bacterium
CGAGCAGCTTTCCGACCCCGAAGTAGCGGCTCTCGGGGTGGGCGAAGTGCAGGCCGGACACGCTGGCGGCCGGGAGCATCGCGAAGCCCTCGGTGAGCTGGACCCCGATGGCCTCCTCCACCCCGAGCAGGCGCCACAGCGTCTCCTTCTCGGTGTGGTCGGGACAGGCGGGGTAGCCGGGGGCGGGGCGGATCCCTTGGTACTCCTCGGCGATCAGCTGCTCGACGGACAGGGCCTCTTGGGGCGCGTAGCCCCAGGTGTGGGTGCGGACGAGGCGGTGCAGGTGCTCCGCGTGGGCCTCCGCGAACCGGTCCGCCAGCGCCTTGAGCAGGATGGCCTGGTAGTCGTCGAGCTTGGCCTCGTAGGCTGCGGCCCGCTCGCGCACGCCGTGGCCGGCGGTCACGCAGAACGCGCCGATCCAGTCGTCGATGCCCTCGGGGGCGACGTAGTCGGCGAGCGCGAAGTTGGGGGAGGTCCCCCGCTTGTCGTTCTGCTGGCGCAGCGTGAACAGGGTCTCACGGACCGTGGTGCGGGCGTCGTCTTCCCACACGACGATGTCGTCGCCGCGGCGGTTGGCGGGGAACAGCCCCCACACCGCACGGGCCTCGATCCACTGCTCGGAGACCATCTGGTCCAGCATCCGGCGGGCGTCGTCGAACAGCTCGCGCGCGTGGGGACCGACCACCGCGTCGTCGAGGATGCGCGGGTAGCTGCCCGCCAGCTCCCAGGTCTGGAAGAACGGGGTCCAGTCGATGATCTCGGCGAGGGTGGCGAGGTCGACGGCGGTGTCGACGAAGCGGCCGGTCTGGACAGGACGGGGGGGCGGCTTGGCGGCGAAGTCGATCGCGAGGGCGTTGGCGCGGGCAGCCTCGATCGACACGCGCCGGGCGCCTGAGGTTCGGGCGGCACGGCGCACGCGCACCTGTTCGTATTCCTCGCGCACCTCGGCCACGTAGGCGTCGCGCATGGTCTCGCTCAGCAGCCGCCCAGCCACCCCGACCGCGCGGCTGGCGTCGGGCACGTACACGACGGGGTGGTCGTACGCGGGCTCGATCTTGACGGCGGTGTGGACCTTGGAGGTGGTGGCGCCGCCGATCAGCAGGGGAATGTCGAACCCGCCGCGCCCCATCTCCTTGGCGACGTGGGCCATCTCGTCGAGCGAGGGCGTGATCAGTCCGGACAGCCCGATCACGTCGACCCCACGCTCGCGGGCTTCGTCGAGGATGCGCTTGGCGGGCACCATCACGCCGAGATCGATCACCTCGTAGCCATTGCATTGCAGCACGACGCCGACGATGTTCTTGCCGATGTCGTGGACGTCGCCCTTGACCGTGGCGAGCAGGATGCGCCCCTTGGTGTGGCCGCCGGACTCGGCCTTCTCGGCCTCGAGGTACGGCATCAGCCACGCGACCGCCTGCTTCATCACGCGGGCGGACTTCACGACCTGGGGGAGGAACATCCGGCCGTCACCGAACAGGTCTCCGACGACGTTCATGCCGTCCATCAGCGGGCCCTCGATGACCGACAGGGGCTTGCCGAGGGTCTCGAGGGCCTCGGCCGTGTCCTCCTCGACGAACTTGGTGATCCCGCGCACCATCGCGTGCTCCAGGCGCTTGGCGACGGGGGCGTCGCGCCAGGCGAGGTCCTCCACCCGCTCGGTGCCTTGGCCGCGGAACCGCTCAGCGAGGTCGAGGAGGCGCTCGGTGGCGTCCTCCCGCCGGTCCATCACCACGTCCTCGCACGCCTCGCGCAGCGCCTCGGGCAGGTCGTCGTACACGGCGAGCTGGCCCGCGTTGACGATGCCCATGTCCAGGCCGGCCTTGATGGCGTGGAACAGGAACACCGCGTGGATCGCCTCGCGGACCACGTCGTTGCCACGGAAGCTGAAGCTGACGTTGCTGATGCCGCCCGAGGTGGAGCAGTACGGGAGGGTCTGCTTGATCCCGCGCACGCCCTCGATGAACGCGATGCCGTACCCGCGGTGCTCCTCGATGCCGGTGGCGACCGCGAACACGTTGGCGTCGAAGATGATGTCCTCGGGCGGGAAGCCGACCTCGTCCACCAGGATCCGGTAGGCGCGCTGGCAGATCGCGATCTTGCGCTCGATCGTGTCGGCCTGGCCTTCCTCGTCGAAGGCCATCACCACCACCGCGGCGCCGTAGTCGAGGATGGTGCGGGCCTGCTCGACGAACACCTCCACCCCTTCCTTCATGCTGATGCTGTTGACGACGCCCTTGCCCTGGCTGTTCTTGAGGCCCGCCTCGAGGATGTCCCAGCGGGAGCTGTCGATCATGATGGGGACACGGGAGATGTCGGGCTCGGACGCGATCAGCCGGAGGAACTTGGTCATCGCGGCGACGCCGTCGATCAGGCCCTCGTCCATGTTGATGTCGATGACCTGCGCGCCGCCCTCGACCTGCTGGCGCGCGACGTCGAGCGCCTCTTCGTACTTGTCTTGGCGGATGAGTCGGGCGAACCGCTTGGATCCGGTGACGTTGGTGCGCTCGCCGATGTTGGTGAAGTTGCGCGTGCCGTCGAAGATGCAGGGCTCCAGGCCGGACAGGCGGAGCATGGGCTTGCGGGCCGGGGGGACCCGGGGGGTGGCGGTGGCCGCGTGGGCCGCGAACGCGCGAATGTGGTCGGGCGTCGTGCCGCAGCAGCCGCCGACGATGTTGACGAGCTGGTCGTCCAGGAAGCCCTTGAGGACCTGGGCCATCTGCTCGGGGGTCTCGTCGTAGCCGCCCATCTCGTTGGGCAGGCCGGCGTTGGGGTGGGCCGAGGTGAACGTGGGCGCCATGCGGGCGACGTCCTCGACGTGGGGCCGCATGTCCTCGGCCCCGAGCGCGCAGTTGAACCCGATCGACAGGGGGTTGGCGTGGGAGACGGACAGCCAGAAGGCCTCGGCGGTCTGGCCGGACAGGGTGCGGCCGCTGGCGTCGGTGATGGTGCCGGAGATCATCGTGGGGATGCGGCGACCGATCTCGCGCTCGAGACCGCGGATCGCGTGGATCGCGGCCTTGGCGTTGAGCGTGTCGAACACCGTCTCGATCATCAGCAGGTCTGCGCCGCCCTGGATCTGGGCTCGGGCAGACGCCAGGTACGCCGCGCGCAGGGTGTCGAAGTCGATGTTGCGGTGCTCGGGCCGGTTGACGTCGGGCGACAGCGAACCCGAGCGCGTGGTCGGCCCCAGGATGCCGGCGACGAAGCGCGGCCGATCCGGCGTGGAGTACCGCTCGGCCACCTCGCGGGCGATGCGCGCCCCCTCGAAGCTCATCTCCTCGACCAGGTGCTCGAGGTTGTAGTCGGCCTGGCTGACGGCGTTGGCGCCGAACAGGTTGGCCTCGATGATGTCGGCGCCCGCCTCCAGGTACTCGGCGTGGATGGCCTGGATCAGGTCAGGCCGGGTGAGCACCAGGACGTCGGAGTTGCCCTTGAGGTCGCCGAGGTGGTCCTTGAGGCGCTCCCCGCGGAAGTCGGCCTCCGTGGGGCCAGCGCGCTGGATCATCGTGCCCATGGCACCGTCGATGACGAGGACGCGCTCGCGAAGGGCGGCGTACAGGGTGTTGGAACGGTCGGTCATCGGACCCTCGGGCGAGCCGCGCGCGTAACATCCCGTCGGGGGCGCGACGCGATCCGGGGAGGAGACGATCCACGGCCCGAAGGAAACGACGGGCGATCAGGGCGTCGACGAGGTGGACTCCGCCGAGGTGTGGGCGTCGGTGGACCAGGCCACGCGGGGGGATCCGGTGAGCAGGGGGGCCGTGGGCTCGACCAGGCCGTAGCGGTCTCCGTCGGGCCGGCGGGCGACGGTGGCGTCGTCCTCGATCCACACCACGTCCGAGGGCACCTCGGGCCGGTAGCTCCGGAACACGACCTCTTCGTCGGGGGCGTCGAACCCGAGGTGGTGCCGCCCGGTCGACAAGGGGGGGAGGGCCCACCGGCCGGGCTCCAGCTTGGGCAGCGTCATCAGCCACCCGTTGCCAGGGCCGCCTTCGGGGGTGGCGGGGCGTCCGAGGGTCACGCGCTCCGCGTCGACGCCGAGCGGGCGAAGATCGAGGATCGGCCCGTCCGGGCGCCAGTCGACGGTCAGGGCGGCATCGCTCTGGACCCGGGCGCGGCGCACCGGTCCAGGGCGGCCGTCGCACACGGCCCAGGTCTCGACCCAGCCCCACACAGGGACCTCGATGGGGCCCAGCCCGGTCACGTCATGGGACGTGCCGTTGACGACGATCGCGCAGGGGCCGGTGGGCCCGCGGCCGCTGGGCTCGATCTGGACCTGGAGTGCCACGGTGCCTGGGTAGACCTGCAGGCCCTCGACGAACCCGCCCGCGATGTGCGGTCCGACCCACGGACGCACCGCGACGGGACGATCGGGAGACGCGGCGTCGTCGCGGCACGTGGCCGCGGCGGGCACGCCGGAGGGGAGGTCGCGAACGAGGCGATCTCCGGGCTCGCAGGGGACGGTCGCGGAGGCCGCGAGCCCGTCGGGCCAGGTCCAGGTGAGGGTGGCCTCGCAGGGCAGGGGCATGCTGCAGTGGAGGATGCGGGCGGACTGCTCCGGGAGCTGGATCGCGATGTCACCCCGGTCGGCGGGCTGCCAGGTCCGACGCCACCGCAGGCCGTCGCGGTCGAAGAACACGAACTGGGTGGGCTCCTTGTAGGACACGGCGAAGCGCCCATCGTCTCCGGTGACGGCGCGGGCTTCCGGCGACTGCACGGACAGCCCGGCGATCGGCGTGCCCTCCGCGCTGCGGACGAACCCGGTCATCGAGGTGGCGCCCGTGGAGGTGGGGGCCCAGCAGCCGTGGGTGGCGAGGAGCAGGAGCGCGCGGGTGGATCGTGGCGTCATGCCGACGTCCTACCCAGACCGCTCGCGGGGGGCACGGGGGCCAGGGGACGGGACCACGGGCGGCCGTGGCACAACGAGCAGCGAGGCGCTCAGGAAGTGCTCGGGACGACGCGCACGCCGTGCAGGACCAGATCGACCAGCTGGTTGGCGGCGTCCAGGTCTTCCAGGCGCGGGCCGTCGTCCCCCAGGCGGCGCCACAGCAGCTCGTAGATCGCCCCGAGGACCGCGATGCCGCTGACCTCCGGATCGAAGGGTCGGACCCATCCCGCGTGCTGGGCTGTGCGGGTGAGCCGGCGGGCGGCGTCGACGATCTGCTTGTCGAGGGAGAGGATCGGCTCCCGCGCCTCCGTTCGCGCGCCGTGGCGCTCTTGCAGGAACAGGCGGACGAGGCGGGGCTCGGTGGCGAACAAGTCGACCAGCGACAGCGCCAGCCCGGTGTAGGCGTCGCGGACGGCCTCGGGAGAGCCCGCGGCGGCGAGGGCGTGCTGGGCGTCGTCGAGGTGGCCCATGACCCGCTCTGTGAGGGCGTCGAACAAGGCGTGGACCACGGCGTTCTTGTGCTCGAAGTAGCGGTAGAACGCGGCCTTGGACATGCCGGCCGCCCGCGCGATGGCGTCGATGCGCGCGGCGTCGATCCCCTCGTCGAGGAAGCAGTCGCGTGCCGCATCGCACAGGGCGCGGGTGCGCTCGGCCCGGTTGCGTGCGCGGCGGCCACCCGAAGGTCCTGGGCGTTCGTCGGGCACGACAGACGGATCGAACGTCAACCGGTTGGTCACGGTCACCTCGGGAACTTAAACTGTGACCATCCGGTTGCGATTCTGGGATCACGGTCCCGGACAGGAGGGAGCATGCTCGGTATCGTTGTGGGGGTGGTCGTCGCCAATGCGGCCGAGTGGGTGGCCCACCGCCACATCCTGCATGGCCTCGGCAAGCGCAAGGCGTCGTTCTGGTCCTTCCACTGGCACGAGCACCACGGTGCGGCGCGTCGCAACGACCACGTGGACGACGCGTACCGGTCGGGGCCGTTCGCGAAGAACGCCCAGGCCAAGGAGACCTGGGTGTTGGTGGGGATCGGGCTGGCGATCACGCCGATGATCCCGTTCACGCCGTGGTTCGTGGGGACGCTGTGGGCCCACGGCCTGCTGTACTACACGCTGCATCGCCGGTCGCACCTGGACCCGGAGTTCGCCCGGCGGTGGCTCCCCTGGCACTACGACCACCACATGGGCCCGGATCAGAACGCCAACTGGTGCGTGACCTGGCCGCTGTTCGACTGGATCATGGGCACCCGCAAGGTCTACTTCGGCACCGAGCGGGAGCAGACAGACCGTGCGCGTCGGCAGGCACGCCTCGCGCAGCAAGCCCAGGGCAAGCGGACACCCGTCTCCGCATGACCGCCCACGCTCAGACCACGTGATGCACGCGCATGAACGGGTCCACGGCGGTGATCCCCCCGGCCGGCAGCGGGGTCCACACGTTGTCGCCCTGGAGGGGCTCGCTGGCCAGCAGCAGGTGGTTGACGTGGCCCGAGCGGCTCGGGGCCTCGCACTCCGGGGCGAAGAACGGGCACACCTCGCGCTCGGGGCAGCGCTCCTTGTGGGTGGACCAGTGCAGCGGCTTGCCCCCCATGTGGCCGACCATCAGCTCGCCATCGGTCACGATGAAGGTCAGCAGGGGATCGTCGAGGCCAGCACCCGCAGACACGGCCCGCGCCTCGTCGACCATCGCGCGCAGGGCGTCGATCACCATCGGCAAGGGCGTGCCCCTCCGGGCCAGGTCTGCCCGCGAGGCGAGGTGGGTCAGGAACAGGTGGAACAGCAGCTCGCTGTCGGTGTCGCCGAGCAAGAATCGGCGAAGCTTGGGGGCGACGCGCTCGCGCAGGGTGTCGCGGACCTCGGGGAACCCTGGGATGTCGCCGTTGTGGGCCAGGGTCCAGCGCCCGTACTGGAACGGGTGGCAGTTGAGGGTGTGGATGTCGCCCTGGGTGGCGTTGCGGATGTGGGCGAGCACGGTCTGGCTGGTGACGACGCCGCTGACCCGGTGGAACAGCAGGTCGTTGGCGGCGGCCTCGGTGCCCTTGACCACATGGGGGGCGCCCGAGGCGTAGTAGGCGACGCCCCAGCCGTGAGGATGAGCGGCCGACTGCACCGCGAGCGCGTTGTCGGCGTGGACCAGCGAGCGGTGGACCTGGCTGTCCAGCACGGATCGGAACCCGAGCAACCGGCACATGAACCACCTCCTTCCCGCGTGATGGCTGGGTCCCGGCCGTGTAGCGTGCTCGGCCCTTGTGTGTCGTCCCCCGGTCCTGGCATGCTGTGCCACCTTCGTTCGGGAGTCCTGATGTTTGCTGTGTCGTGGATGCTGTGGGGCACCCTCGCGTCCGCCCAGGCCGCGCCGCCTCCAGGCCCGCTGGCCGACGCCCTCTCGGCCGCGACACCCTGGCGTGCGCTGCGCCAGGTCGAGGGCCTGCCCCCCCTCCCTGACGACGTCTACGACCAGCTCGACGGGGGGAAGGTCGAGGTCGGCCTGCAGTCGGTCGAAGGACACGCCGCGAAGAAGTCGTGGGGCGTGGGGATCGTCGAGGCCCCGATCGATCGGTTGTGGGCGGCCATCTCCGACGAGCGAATGCACCCCATCCACACCGACCTCGAGTACGCGGAGCTCGTGAAGGGGGCGTACTGCGAGGACGGTCGCCACGTCTTGCAGTACCTGGACGTGGGGGTGCCGATGGTCCAGGACCGGTGGTGGATCACCATCCGGACCACCAACGCGGCGCTGGCGGAGGCGAGTGCCGGCAAGGCCCGCGAGCTGGTGTGGCGGAGCTCGACCGATGCGTCCTTGGTGACGTCGGAGGCGGGCAAGGCCCACCTCGAGGAGGGCATCCCGGTCGCGTTCACGCGGGGGAGCTGGTTCCTCCTGGCGGTCGATCCCACCCACACGCTCATCGAGTACTACACGTGGGTGGATCCAGGGGGGGCGCTGTCCCCCAAGCTGATGTCGTGGTTTGCGGGTCGCTCCATTCGGGGGGCGTTCGCCGCGATGGTGGAGGCATCGAAGGACCCGTCGGTCGGGTGCTTGCCGTGATCGGCCGGGAGGCGGTTCGCTCGGTGGGTTCCGACGAGATCGCTCGGACCCGGGCGTGGTCTTGGATCAACGCGACAAACCGCAATCCGAACGGGAACGAACGACGGTGGATCCCGGCGGATGGGTGTCGTACCATGCGCCGTCGTTGTCCGGAGGCGACATGACTCTCCTCATCGTCGTGGCGGTCTGTGGTGTGCTCGCGGGGCTGTTGGTCCTGCGCTCGCGCATGGCTGCGGCCTCCGAGGCCAAGGCGGCGTCGGGCAAGTACGAGGCCCGGCGGGCCATCCTCAAGGAGGGCCTCCGCAGCGGGAACGCCGGTGTGTCGCTCCGCGATCACGCGGTGTCGGCGGATGCGGAGTCGGCGATCGGGTTGTCGAGCGACGGCCGTGGCATCGTGTTGCTGGCCGTGGCGTGGACCGAGCAGGTGTACGAGACGCGCACGGACCACATCCCCGACGTGTCGCTCACGCGACTCGATCCCGCCAAGCTGGTCAGCTGCTCCGTGCAGACCCGCACGGCGGCCGTCGTCGACAAGAAGGGCAAGGTCCAGGGCAGCATGGGGCTGGCGGTCGAGCTGGTGGTCCACCACGACGATCTCGACGCGCCGGTCACCGCGATCGCCTTCCTCGCCCAGCCCGATGGCGAGGCGGAGGACTTCCACACGGCCCTCGCCGAGGCCCGTCGGTGGGAGGGGATCCTGCGGGTGGTGCAGCATCGGGCGGAGCGGGCGTGGCGCATGGGCCTCGCCGAGCGCGCCCCCGCGCCTGACCCCACGACACCCGGTCCGGGTCGAGCCACGACACCCGGTCCAGGTCGGGCCACGGCGCCCGGGGGACCGGGTCCCTCCGCGGCGGTCGCCCCCAAGGGCCCGCGAGCGCGTCCGCAGGCGGCCCGTCCGGTCGCGGTGGATCCGCCCTCGGGAGAGCCGGCCCGCCAGAGCGGACCCGGTGCCCGTGCGGGTGGCCGTCAGCCCGTGGTGGTGACCTCCTCGTCGCCCCGCGCGATGCCGCTCGAGGCGCGACAGGACTCCCCGGGCCGCACGACCGACCCCGCGCGGCGGGCCACGGATCCCGCACGCCCGGCCGACCCTGACGACGTCGACACCCTGCACGTGGCGCCCGGCGACATCTCCGAGGCGGAGCGCAAGGCCCGTGCCCGGGCCGAGGCTGAGCGGGTGATGAAGGAGCGGGGCATCGTGGTGCCTCGCCACTGAGTCCAGGCCGCTCCCCACGTGGGTGTGAGAGGACGAATCAGTCCTTGGGCGGCCAGGTCTGGAGCTTGCGCTGGAGCGTGCGGCGGTGGATGCCGAGGCGCCGGGCGGTCTCGCTGACGTTGCCGCCGGTGTCCGCGAGCACCCGCTGGATGTGCTCCCACTCGGCCCGGGCGAGGGACGGCGCGCGGTAGTCCTGGGTGGCCTCGAGCGGCGGGTTGTCGCCCTTCTCGAACGCGGCGAGGATGTCTTCGGCGTCGGCGGGCTTGGGTAGGTAGTGGTGGGCGCCCAGGCGCATCGCCTCCACCGCGGTGGCGATGCTTCCCCATCCGGTCAGCATCACGACGCGGGTCCCGCCGTCGAGCGCGATCAGGTCGCGCAACAGCTCCAGCCCGGTGCCGTCGGGCATCCGCAGGTCCACGACGGCCATCTCCGGGCTCTCCCGCTCGGCCTCCGCGCGGGCCTCGGCCACGTTGCCGGCCACGCGGACGTCCAGGCCCCGATCGTCGAGGGCGCGGGCGAGGCGGTTTCGGTAGCGCTCGTCGTCGTCGACGAGCAGCAGGCTGGGACGGGTCGGTTCGGTCATCAGGTCACCGGCGCAAAGGTGAGGGTCACGGTGGTGCCGTGCCCAGGCTGGCTGTCGAGGTGCAGGTGTCCCCCCGTCCGCTCGACGACGGTCCGGGCCAGGAACAAGCCCAGTCCCATGCCCTGGCCCGCGGGACGGGTGGTGAAGAAGGGCTCCGTCGCCCGCGCGAGGGTCTCGGGGTCCATTCCGGGGCCCTCGTCCTGCACCACGATGCGAAGGCCCACGGGATCGCCTTCGACCAGGACGCGCACGGGGGCGGGGGCGGGGGCCGCCTCCAGGGCGTTGCGGACGACGTCGCGCAGGGCGTCGGCGGAGGTGTGGGGAAACAGGGTGATCTGCGGCGGCGCGCTGGGTGCGATCTCGACTTGGACGCGATCCCCGAGGTGCTCGACCGCGGCGGCGACGAGATCGGCGGGTGGGGTGTCGGCCGGGGCCTCACCCCCAGGGTCCCCCGCGTCGGTCCGCAGGCGGCCCAGCACGGACCGGCACCGGGCGACCTCCTCCACGATGAGTCGGGCGTCATCCAGCGGCCGGCCCGGCACGTCCTGGCGCTCGAGCGTGCGCTCCAGCTCCCGCGCCGCGATCGCGATCGTCCCCAAGGGCGTGCCGAGCTCGTGGGCGGCCCCGGCGGCCAGGGTGGCGAGGGAGGCCAGGCGCGCGCTGCGCTCGGCGGTCTCGCGGGCCTGGGCCAGCTCGTGGTCGCGCTCGCTGAGGGCCCGTGCGATGTGCCCGACAAACCCGAGGATCGCGGCGCCGGCCATGACGTAGCCCACCCACATGCCGCGCAGGTGCATCGCCATCGGATCGGGCCCCTGGGGCGGGGCGTGGTGCGCGTGGGCGTGCGTCATCGCAGCACCTTCCGTGGGCGGCAGCAGGAACAGCAGGCCGAACGCGGCAGCCGCCCACAGCCCCACCGACCACGCCCAGGCCGGGGGCAGCACGACCGCGGCCAGCGCCAGGTAGATCAGGGTGAGGAACGTGAACGGGTTCATCGGCCCGCCGGTCCAGTGAAACACCAGCGCCATCGCGGCGATGTCCAGCGCCATCAGGCCGGACAGGGCGGGGGCACCCGGGGTGGTGGTGGAGCGGGAGGCCAGCACCTGCGAGGCGGCCCACACCCCGACCAGGCCCAGCAGCCATCCCAGGGGGACCGACTCTCCGTACGCGAAGCGTGCGGCGCCGCTCCCCAGGCCGACACCCACGATCACCGCGGTGCGGAGCAGGAGCAGGCCGCGCCAGGGGATCGGGTCGCCCGACCGTCCGCGCCGCGGGCCGCTCACCATGGCGCGGTCCCCAGGCGCAGCGCCGCGTCCAGCGTGTGGGCAGACCCACCCGGGGCGTCGATCGCACCCAGCCAGGCGGCGGGATCCACGGTCAGCCAGACGGTCTCGGTGAGGTGGTCGGCGTCCAAGGTGAGCGGGGCGGGCAAGGGGACCTGCACGTCGACGGCGTCGGGGAGGGTCATCTGCTCGTGCCAGGGACCGGTGGCGTCCAGGACCACTGCCGGGGACGGACCGAGGTGGACCTCCACCGTACACCAGGTCGCCAGCGGCGGCGTCAACGTCCACCCTGCGGCCGTCCCCTGCATCCGCAGGTCCACCATGGCCGCGTCGGCTCCTGCGAGACCGGAGTCCAGCACCCCATGGCGTGCCACGGGGTCGGGATCGATCGGCTCGGGCAGCCGCAGG
>JAUHWK010000083.1 GCA_030424555.1 bacterium
GCCCGCCCGCAGCGACGCGGACGTGACCTGCCTGTACGGGAGCGCCCCGAGCCCGGCGTGCATCCACACGTTTGCCGAGACGTACCTCCGCACCGCCGTGCTGATGGACATCCCCGACCCCGACGCGGTGGATCGGCTCGCCGCCTTCGCCACCCAGGCGCTCGCCGAGGAAGCCACGACCGGGGTGTCGCGCAACACGACGATCACCCACATCACCTCCGCGGCCTGGCTGCACACGGCCGCCTTGTTCGACGCGGAGCTTGGCCAGGAGACTCCGGACGCCCACAACCGACACCGCCTGACCGACAGCGAGATCGCCACGTTGGTCGCCGACATGATCGTCGATCGCGGCCCCGGCGCCCACGGGCTGTACCGGTACGACAACAACCTGTCCGGCAACGATCGCTTCACGGCGCTGTCCGAGGGACACCTGCCAGACTTCGTCGCCGCGGTCGAGGACGGCTCCATCCAGCAGCCGGACGTGGCCGCCGCCCTGCTCCGGGCCCACGCCATGGGCGTCGACGCGCAGCGTCGGGACGAGTGGGTCGACTACGGAACCCACAGCCTGGGACAGCGGACCCGGCGCGCCGCCGAGTGGATGTCGGACAAGCTCGACCGCTTCTTCCTCGATTTCTTCGACGTCGGGCGCTTCGAAGCCGCCTTCCAGGACACGGCCCACGCCACGTCCCACTACGCGGGCAGCGGCAGCCTGTACTACGACCGCAGCCTGGCCGAGCTCCGCAACTACGAGGGGTGGAACGAGCCCGACGGCCTGATGCTGTTCACGGACGCGATCGCGCGGCTGGTCGTGGGCGACGAGGACGTCCTGTCCCGCCTGCTCACCACCACCGAGTTCTACCTGCCCGCCACCGCGTCGAGCACCGACCTCACCAACCGGATCTTCCACCTCGAGCACGACATCCCCGCCACCCGGGAAAGCCGCTGGAACACGCTCCCCGCCACGGAGCGGGCCGGGATGCTCACCCACCCCGTCTGGCTGTCGGCCCACGGCGACGCCTTCGAGGACGGTCCCAGCGCCATCCACCGCGAAAAGTGGGTTCGGGAGCACCTGCTCTGCCAGACCGTCCCCCCGCTGGAGCTCGTCACCGTCCAAGCGCAGCTGATCCCCTCCGACCCGACCCTGCGGGCGCGCGACCGGATCGCGGCGAGCACCGAGGGCGATCCCCAGTGCTTCGCCTGCCACCAGAAGATGAACAGCCTGGGGTACGCGTTCGAGATCTACAACCACGCAGGGTTCTTGCGGGCCGACGACCACGGGCAGGCCCCCGATGGCACCACCGTCCTCGACAACATGCCAGACCCCGCGCTCAACGCGGCGTACCCCAGCGCGCTGGAGATGATGGACGCGTTCGCGGACAGCCCGTACGTCAAGCGCTGCTTCATCCGCCAGACCTTCCGCTTCTTTGCCGGCCGGGACGAGACGCTCGACGACGCGTGTGTCCTGTCCGACATGGAGACCGCCTACGACGCCAGCGGCGGGTCCTTCGTCAGCATGCTGGAGACGCTCGCCACGCACGACACCCTGCTGTACCGCACGCACGAGGAGCCGACGCCATGAACCGCCGCCAGCTCCTCGCCGCGATCGGATCCGGAGCCGGGCTCGCCCTGCTCGGACCATGGCACCGCCAGGCCCTCGCCGCAGGCACGCCGCCTCGCCGGTTCGTGTTCGTCGTGGAAGGCAACGGGTACGAGCCGATCACGGTGCTGTCGCCTGCCGCGCGCGCCGCACTCCAGGCCCACACCACCCACGACCTCACCGGGGTGCGCTCCCCCGCCGGAAAGTACGGCCACACCACGCCGATCGTCGTCCAAGCCGGGGACCTGGCCGAGGCCCCCGCGTTGGCGGCACTGGCGCCCGGCAGCTCGGGCATCGACCTCACCGCCCAGGCCTCCGTCACGCTGGGGCTGTCGTCACGCATCACCGGCGGCGGACACTCCACCTACTTTGGCGCGCTGAGCTGCACGCGGTCCACCCCCTCGCGCGCGGGTGGCCAGACCATCGATGCCCTGCTCGCCTCGCTGCCCGGGGTGCGCCAGCAGGCGCCCTTCGACGCGGTGCGGGTCGGCATCCACGCGAGCAGCGCGGGCCTGAACAACAGCACCTGCGCGTACGGGGAGGGTCGCGCCGCCCCCGTGGTGATGAACCCCACCCTCGCCTACAACAACCTGTTCGGGTCCGTCGCCGACGCCGCGAGACAGGCCGCGTTCGCCCGTCGGGCCAGCCTGCTGGACTACGCGATCGCCGACGTCGACGCCTCCCTCGCCCAGTTCTCCGGCAACTCCGTCGAGCGTCTCAAGCTCGAGCGGTACCTTCAGAGCCTCCAGGACGTCAGCCTCCGCCAGCAGCAGCTCACCGCCCTGGCGCCCACGCTGTCCTCCGTGGCCCCGCCCACGCCGTCCGACAGCGCGCTGTACGCCAGCTCGGATCCGCTCCTGCGCCTCCAGGCCCAGTTCGACCTGGTCACCGCCGCCCTCCTCGGTGGCCTCACCCACGTCGCGGTCATCGCGTCGGGCACCGGCGGCGCGTTCGACGTCGCCTACCCCGGACTGATCGACGACATCGCCCGCCACAGCCTCCAACACGGTGCGGCCAACGCCGACTACCTGTCGGTGATCCACGACGCGACGCGCCAGCACGTCTCGATGATCGCAGCCATGGCCCGCACCTTGGCGTCGGTGCCCGAGGGCAGCGGCACGATGCTCGACCACACCGTGATCGTGTACCTGTCGGACAACGGCGACACCCACCACAGCTCGGCGTACGAGTGGCCGATCCTGATGGTGGGAGGACAGGCGCTCGGGTTCCTCAACGACGGCCGCACCACGGCGTTCCCCGGCTACCGCGCCGCGTCCAACCGCCAGGTCTCCAACCTGTTCAACACGCTGGGGTACGCGGCCGGACTCGCCCTGGACGACTTCGGCAACGAGGGCGCCACCCGCATCGCCACCGGGCCCCTCAGCGAGCTCTGGGCCTGACGGTCACCCGCCACCGGGCCATGGGCACGCCATGCTGCGCACCTCCGTCCTCGTCCTCGTCGGTTTCCTCTGCGGCCCCGTCCATGCCCAGCCGGCGAACGATCCGCTGGCGCCGTCGGTCCTCGACCTGGGCTCGGCGGTGGTCGACGTGTACGCGTTCACGCTTCCTGCGCCCGACGGCACCGCACCTGACCACCGGATCGGGGTGCTGGTGCCACGCACGTCTGCCCCCCCGGGTGGGCGCCCCGCTGTGTTCCTCCTGGACGGCCAGGCGGTGTTGGAGCACCTCACCGACGCGGTCTTGGCGTCTCAGCCCCTGGACGCCCTGCCGGTGATCGTCACGATCGGGTACGCGACGGACCGGCGGTTTCCGACCGAGGCCCGCACCCGGGACCTCACCCCACCCACGGCCGAGGGCGGGCCCCTCCTCGACCCGATGGGACGGCCTGGGGGTGGCGCGCCCGCCTTCCTCGCGCTGGTGCGCGACGCCGTGGTGCCCCTCGTCGCGGCGATCACGCCGATCGATCCCGCCCGCCGCACGCTGTGGGGCCACTCGTACGGTGGCGTGTTCGTGCTGTTCGCGGCCCAGCAGGACGACACCCCGTTCTCGGCGTTCGTGGCGGCGAGCCCCGCCCTGTGGTGGGAGGGCGCCGAGTTCTTGCGGCGCCTCGAAGCCCACCTCGCCACCGGGCGATGGCCCGTCCGCCCCCTCACCTTCCACGTCGGGGGCCGAGAGCTCGGCGCGCCGACGTCGCGAGACCCCACCCACCCGATGGTCACCGCACGCGCCGCCCTGCCCGACGGGGCGCTTCAAACCCTCGATGCCACGGCCCGGCGCGCCGGCATCCCCGGAGGGCTCACGGTGCTCCCCGGTCAGTCCCATGGCGCCACGTTCGTCGCATCGGCCCTGGCGACGGCCCTCGGACGCCCGGTGGTGCCCGCGCCGTAGGGCCGCCCGCGGTTCGGCGACCGCCTGTGGCATGGTGCGGCCCACGGGAGCAGGCATGTCCAGGCTTGAAACACGACCCTTGGCGCACAGTCGCGCGCGAATGCCCATCGGGCTGTTCTTCCTCGCGCTCGGCGGCTGCACCCTCGCCGAGCCGCCGACCTGCGACGACACCGAGGACTTCGCGTGTTTTACCGGGGCGTTTCGCAGCCTTCTCGGCGAGCGAGCCGGCGGGGTGGAGGTGTGCACCCCGCAGCAGTACGACGTGGGCTGCGTGACGGCGGACGACGAAGGCACCTGGAAGCTCCCCGGACTCCCGCTGGCCACCGACGTGCTGGTCACGGCCTCGTTCGAGGGCGCGGTCGACACCGTGTTTTCCCAGAACACCGCCATGGCCTGGTACGACTGGTACAAGGTGATGGTGCCACGGTCGATCATGGCCACCAACGCCTCGAACCTCGACGTCGAGCTCGACCCCGACAAGGGCCACGTCCTGTTCATCGTGTGGGAGGGCCTCAACCTCGACGGGGTCGACACCGCCCGTGTTCCCGACGTGACCGCCACGCTCGTCGAGGGCGACGGGTCCGTGTTCTACGCAAGCTCCCTGGGGTTGGCGTCCAAGTCCGCGGACGCCACCACCTCCAACGGGTCGGGGGGTGTGCTCAACCTCGACCCCGGGCTGCACACCCTGCGGTTCGACGCGCCCGGTGGGGACTGCACAGAGCCCATGTTCCACTACGCCTACACCGCACCCAACGAGATCCCCGTGCCGGTGCTCGCAGGCCACACGACCGCGATCGACGTGCTGTGCCCCGTGCCGTAACCCCCACTACGACCGCGAAAACCGGAAGTGCGTGTGCCACCCGGGGAAGAGGTAGCGCTCCCCTCCTGGCTCGGCCCGTAGGGTCTCGCGGGTCCGCGGCAGGTCCACCTTGACCCCCTCCCGAGGGACCTTGTCCTTGGCGCGAAAGAAGTTGCCCCAGTGGCAGAACACGACGTGCCGCGGGTCGACATGGTCGAGCACCGACGGCTGGCCGCGCCTGCGGAAGTTCGCCGTGTCCATCGCGAGCAGCCCGACATCGACAGGATGGGCATCGAACACCGAGGACGGCGCGATCCCTGCGGGCGGCCCGGTGCTGGACGTCTCCGCGAGCACCCGGTGGGCAATCGTCCCATCCTCCTCGAGGAAGTCCACGAGGTAGGCGAACGTGTCCCCTTCCTGAAAGTGCGCCGCTTGGGTGGGGGGACGCGCGCGGTCCTCCGACAGGCGCTGCTGGAACACGTGGATGCCCGGCACGTTGTCGGGATGCCCCGACCGGATGGGCAGGATCCGAAGACGTCCCCCTGCGGCCTCGATCCAGCGCCCCGGCGCCTCCGGAGACGCCGCGCGGTCGTTGACGACGACCCACGGCCTCGGCAGCGCCAGCGGCGCGAACGTGTGGGCGGCCGTGGCCGAGCCCACCAACACCGCCGACGGGTCGAGGTGCGGCACGATCGGCGCGAGACCCAGGCAGTGATCGTAGTGGGCGTGCCCGATCAGCACGGCCTGGGCGCCCCGCACCGTGGGGAGGGCCTCCTGGACCGCCGCGGGATCCGGCTCGACCCGGCCCGAGGCCACCAGGCCGAACGGCAGGTGCGTGAAGTACGGGTCGAGGACGAACGCGAGGCCCCGCCACCGCACCACGAAACACGCCACGCTGAAGAAGGTCACGACCAGATCGTCCGGGTCTCCCGCCAGCGCCTCGACGGATCCGTCGAACGGAAAGGTGTGCAGCCGCGCCCCGCCCAGGCATCCCGTCGTGAGCAGCGCGACGCCTCCCCCGAGCACAGACCGCCTCGACATCGACGCCCCGGGTTCCGCCATCGCCACACCTCCACGACCGGGTCGTGGGTAGCGTGAACCGCGCTCGGGGGCTCCGTCTCGCTGGACCTGACCTTCCACCCCATCGAGCACACCAGGCCGCGAAGGCCCCGTCGATCAACAGGCAGGATCCGTCGCTGTCTCCCTTCTCGTTGCGGTCGGATCCGGACGACCCCAGGTGAGGTGGCTCAGCCCGGGCGCCACCGCCGCACCCGCCACCACCACAGCGGCACCGCCTCGCGGTAGCGGGCGTAGGCGTCTCCGAAGCGCTCGAGCAGGTCCGCCTCCTCGATCGGTCGGACGAAGGTGTGCCACACCACCCCACCTGCCAAGGCGTAGGCGACGATCCCCGGGGAGCCGAGCCCCACGCCCAAGCACAGGCCCTGGGCGATCCCGAGGCTGGCGATCGGGTTCCGGACGTGCGCGTACGCCCCCCGGACGACGAGCTCGCGGGCCGTGTCGATCGGCAAGGGCGTGCCCCCACCCACCACCGCGAGGTGAAGCGCGCTGCCGAGCTGTCCCAGGTTCAGCGGCACGATCGCGGCCAGCAGCCACGCCCCGGCCGTGCCCATCGACACCCTGGGAACCCCCAGCCAGCCCTCGGCCTGCCACACCCACCAGGGGCCCAGCCCAAGGAACACCCCCACGAACAGCACCGACTGGGCCACGGTCTTGGCGAGGTTCCAGCCGACATCCGTGCTGCGCGCGGGCACGAACCAACGGTGCGCCGGCCGTCGCGTCCACGCCACCGTGAGCCCGATCGCGGTCATGCCCGACATCGCCGCCGCCCGCACAACACCCGTTCCCGCGACCATCCAGCCGATCGTCGCCCCCGCCAGCGCGACGGCCAGGGCACCGGCCACCCCCCAGGTTGCACGGGGTGCCCACGCCGCGGACCGCTGGAGCCCCCACGCCGCGACCCCGTGGCCCCCCGCCAGCGCCAGCCCCACGATCCCTTCCGCCACCGTGCCCCCGACCGCCCACGCCGCCAGCACGCAGGGCGCCTGCACCCACAACAAGGCGGGACCGGCTGTGCGAAGGAGGGAGCGAGGATCCATGGGCCGCCATGGCGCGACGAAGGGTCTGCGTCCAGGCGGCCCAGGCCTCCGCTACAACCGCATACATCCCCGCCACAGGAACGCGACGGTGTCGCCGGGGGCCCGCACCTAAGACGGTACCAGGAGGACGCGATGCGCCCCGTCACCTGGTGCCTGGCTGGTTGGACCTTGCTCTCGATCCCCTCGGGGATCGCGGGCGAACTCCCCGAACGCGCCAACCGGCTCGTGCCCACCACGTGGTCCATGCCCCTCGACCCGGCAGGCTCCTCGCCCGTGGGCCTCGACACGGTCGGCGACTGGGCCCGTGCCGTGGGTGGCGAGAGCCTGTGGACGCTGTTTCAGCAGGCGGACGCGTCCCAGGCGGTCACGGGCGCCCAGGCCACGGTCCAGCAGACCGAGGGACGGGCCACCCAGGCCGCGGCGGGCTGGCTCCCGAGCGTCACGGGAACGGGCAGCTGGACCCTCGGAACCCCAAACGCCGCCTTTGCCCAGTACACCGACAGCCACACCATGGCGGTCTACAACGCCTCGATCGACGCGTCGCTCCCCCTCACCCCGTGGACGGCCGTGCCGGACCAGCGGGCAGCCCGTGCCGACCGGCTCGCCGCGCTCGCGGCCCTCGACGACACCCGCGCGGACGCCCGCCTGGACGTGGCGACCGCCTGGCTGGACTGGGCCCAAGCGGGCAGCACGCTGGCGATCCAACAACGCCTCGCGACCGTGCAGGCCGAGCTGCTGTCGGTCGCAGAAGCCCGTTACAGCGCCGCCGACGTGGCCGGGGTGGACGTCCTCCAGCAGCGCCAGCAAGTGTCCTCCACGCGGGCGTCGCTCCCTGCCGCGGAGGCCGATGTCGGCCGTGCGGAGCGAGCGCTCTCGACCCTGCTGCGCCTGCCGCCGGACGCCCTGCCCGAGCCCCCGCAGGCCCTGCCCGAGCCCGTGCTGCCCACGCTCCCCTCTCCCCGCGATCTGGTCGAGCGGGACCCGGGGGTTCAGGCCGCCCTGCAGACCTGGCAAGGCGACCAAGCTCGAACGCGATCCGCCCACGCCGCCCTGGCCCCATCGCTCGCGCTGTCGGCAGGTGGGGGTGTCCGCTACACCCAGCTCGTGGACCAGGCCGCGACGCCCACGTGGAGCGCTGGCGTCTCCGTGTCGATTCCGCTGTTTGACGGCGGGCTCACGGTGGGACGGATCCAAGAGCGCCGCGGGACCCAGGCTCAGTCCCTGACGGACCTCGAGCAGGCCGTGGCCGACCTCGTCCGGGAGGCGGAGGACGCGATCGCGCTCTGGCAGCAGACGACGCGCGCCCGCACCGCGACGGAGGAGGCCCGCCAGCTCGCCCTGGCTGCGCTGGAGGCCGCCCGGGTCGGGTACGCCGCCGGGACCTCCACCTACAACACCGTGCTCACCGCCGTGCAGACCGCCCAGACCGCCAGCCTGGATGCGCTGCAAGCCCAACGCGATCAGGTCGACGCCGCCATCGCCCTGCTCGGCCTGGTTCGTGCTGCCTGGACGACCTCGGAGGACCGATGAACCGCCTCGTCACCCACTGGATCGCCCCCACCACCCTGGTGCTGCTTGCAGGGGCCACCACGGCGGCCATGGTGCACACCGCGTCCGACGAGCCAGAGGTCGCCGCCCCCCGCCAGGTGGTGCCCCGCCTGGCGGTGACGCCGGTGGTGGCCGGCTCCGTCCCATGGTCGCTCGACGTCGTCGGCGAAGTGCAGGCCGCGCAAGACGTCCCGCTCCTGTCGGAGGTCCCGGGCACGCTCACGTGGGTCGACCCCGGGGTCCACGCGGGCATGACGGTCTCCAAGGGACAGGTCGTGGCCCGCCTCGATCCCACCACGTTGCGCGCCCAGCTCGCCGAGGCGGAGGCCACCCTCGCCGCCGCCGAGGAGACCCTGGCCCTGGAGCAGGGGCAGGGCTCCGTCGCCGCCCTCGAAGCCCACCTCGTCGGCCCGGTCCCGACCGCCCACCCCGGCCTGCTCCGCAGAGAGCCCCAGCTCGCCGCGGCACAGGCCGCCGTCACCGCCGCATCCGCCGCCCTCGCGGACGCCCGGCGTCAGCTCGCGCAGACCAGCCTGCGCGCCCCCTTCGACGCCATCCTCGCAGAGGAGGCCTTGGATCCCGGCCGCATCGTCACCACCTCCACGGAGCTCGGACGCTGGGTCGGCACCGCCCAGGCCGAGGTGATGGTCAGCGTCCCGCCGGCCCTCCTGGGACGGATGGATCCAGAGACCACCACCGCCGAGGTGCGCCTCCAGGGCGTCTCGGACGCCGTCCCCCGCACCGCCTCCGACGTCGTTCCCACCGGGGTCGTCGATCCCACCACCCGCACGGCGACCGTGCTCGTCCGCGTCGACGACCCACAAGACCCTGCGCACGGTCCGCGCCTGCTTCCAGGATCGTTCGCCTCGGTGCGCCTCGTGGGCACCCCCTTCCAAGACGCCCTGGCCCTGCCGACCTCGGCCCTCGTCGACGGGCAAGCCGTGTGGACCGTCTCGGCCGAGGACACGATCCACCGCACGCCCGTCCAGGTCCTCTGGCAGCAAGGCGAGACCGTGATCGTCTCCGCCCTCGTCGGGGTCGACGGCGTCCTCACCCGCCCCTCCGGCACCTTGCTGGACGGGCAGTCCATCCTGCGCCACACCCCTGGAGCGTCGTGATGTCCCGTCTCATCGCTTGGATGGCCTCCAACCCCGTCGCCGCCAACCTGCTCATGGCCGTGCTCATCGTGGGCGGCCTGTCCTCGATGATGGACATGAAGCAGGAGGTGTTTCCGGAGTTCGAGCCCGACGCCGTGCAGGTGACCGTGTCGTACCCGGGGGCCAGCCCAGAGGACGTCGAGCAAGGGGTCCTCCTCGCCATCGAAGACGCCCTGAGCGGCCTGGAGAACGTCGAGGAGATCACGGCGCGGGCCTCCGAAGGTTCCGGCACCGTGACCGTGGAGCTGCAGGAGGGTGCGGACATCTCGAAGGCGATCGACGATGCCCGCAGCGCCGTGGCCACCATCGCCAGCTTTCCCGACGACGCAGAGACCCCCGAGGTGTCACAGCCCACGCGTCGCCGCGATGTCCTGACGGTGATGGTCAGCGGCGAACAGGATCTCCGAAACCTCCACACGCTCGCCCTCGACCTGAAGGATCGCATCACGGCCTCGCCCGACGCGAGCGTCGTCGAGATCAGCGGGGCACCGGATCGGGTGTTGGACATCCAGGTCTCCCACGAGACGTTGCGTGCCCTCGACCTCACCCTGTCCGACCTCGCAGCCCAGGTGGCGGCGGCTTCCGTCCAGCGCGGTGCGGGCACGGTTCGAACCCACCAGGGCGATCTCACGGTGCGCGTCGACGACCGCAAGCAGTCCGAGCGCGCGTTTGCCGACATCCCGATCGTCACCGGATCCCGCGGCGACACGGTCCGACTGGGCGACCTGGCGACCCTGGATGGCGGCTACGAGGACAGTGACCGTTCCGCCTGGTTCGACGGCCAGCCCGCGATCCAGGTCGGGGTCTACCGTGTCGGGGACGAGACCCCGGCGGCTGTGTCGGCGGCCGCCCGCGACGCCGTGGCCTCCGTGCGCGCCCAGCTCCCACCCGGCGTGCGCCTGACCGTGCTCAACGATGCCTCCGAGATCCTCGAGGCCCGGCTGGACCTCTTGCTGGACAACGCGCTGGTCGGACTTGTCCTGGTGCTCGGCATCCTGGCGTTGTTCCTCGACCTCCGGACGGCCGCCTGGGTCTCGATGGGGATCCCCACCTCCTTCATCGGCGCGTTCCTCTTCCTGCCGGCCCTCGGGGTGTCGATCAACATGATCAGCCTGTTCGCCTTCCTGGTGGTCCTCGGCCTCGTCGTCGACGACGCGATCGTGGTCGGCGAGCAGGTGTTCCACGAACGAGAGCAGGGTCGGGAGGGCACCGAGGCTGCCGTGGCGGGCGCGACCCGGATGATCGGCCCCGTGGTCGTCGCCGTGCTCACGACGGTGTTCGCCTTTGCGCCGATCCAAGGGATCCCGGGTCACTTCGGCAAGATCTTCGGGGTGTTCCCGGTGATCATCGTCGTCGTGCTCGCCTTGTCGACGGTCGAGAGCTTCTTCATCCTCCCGGCGCACCTGGGACACCCCCGCCCGTCCCGGCTTGGTGCATTCACCGAGCCGCTCCGAGCCAGGTTCTCCTCGGCCCTGGCGCGGTTCGTGTCCGGGCCGTACCGGCGCACCGTCGAGACGCTGGTGGCCCACCGCCCGATGGCGTACGCCGGCGCGTTCGTGATGTTCGCCTGGAGCGTCGGCGCCGTGGTCGGCGGCCACGTCCCGATCCGCTTCTTCCCGGACATCGCAGGCGACCGGGTGACCGCCACGGTCCAGCTGCCGCCCGGCACCCCCGACGCTCAGGTCCTGGCCGTCCGAGAGGCGCTTGAGGACGCGGCCGGAGAGGCGGTCGCAGCACTCGGGATCGCCGACGCCGTCGCCGGGGTGCGCAGCGCCACCGCCGACGGCGACAGCGGAAGCGAGGAGATCACCGTCGATCTCCAGCTGCACGCCGAGGACCCCGGC
>JAUHWK010000084.1 GCA_030424555.1 bacterium
GCTGGCGGTGCTCCCCCGCGGGTGCCGGGAGCGCGGTACCGATCAGGGCTTCCCCGACCTGTACTGCCAGGGGGCCTGGTACGTGTGGGACGGGGGGACCTGGGCCATGTCGACGCTGGACGGCACGCTGGTGTGGATGCCTCCCACCAAGCTCCCGCCGGCGCCCGCGACCGTCGAGGACGACGCGGTGCCTCCGCCGATCAAGGCCGAGGTGATCGACGGCCCGCCGCGCGCCCACCTGGTGTCCTTGGTTCGTCCGGCCCAGCTCGCCGGGTTCCTGGCGGCCCGCGGGGTCACCGAGCCCGTCCACTACGTGCTGTGCGAGGACGCCCTCCCCGGCGCACGGGCCCAGGTTCGCACCGAGCGCGGCGAGATCGTGGCCCTGTCCCTGCCGTGTCTGGACGACGTCCAGCTCGACGGCGCGGACAAGGACAAGGTGTTCGGCGACGCCACCCCGCTCATGATCGCGTTCACCGCGCAGGGTCAGAAGGCGATGCTGCGCGACATCGGTCGCTTCCTCAGCGGCGACGCCACCGGCCTCGTGATGGGCCGGGAGCACCGGCCGCTGTGGGATGCGATCAACCAGCCCGCGACCGTGCGTCGCGGCGCGTTCCGGCTGACGTTCGAGGGCGAGGAGCGCATGTTCTCCCCGATCGCGGCCGACGGGCGGGTCCTCGGACCGGTGCGCGACCTCGCGCGCAACGAGACGGCGGTCGCCCCCTCGCGCCCCGTGGAGGTCGCCCGCATCGACGGCCCCGGGCGCCTGGACCTCCAGGGCTGCGGCACCGTCAAGGTCGAGACCGGGCCCTGGCACTGCCTGTACGCCAAGGGCTGCGGCTCCACCCAGACCTTCCTGCGCATCGTCAACGACGCGTGCGGCACCGGCAAGGCGGTCGACATCCCCTACGCCCGCGGCGTGCACCGGTACGACGACGGCGTGGTCCAGGGCTACATCTCGGTGGAGAGCCTGGAGAACGGCGGGCAGATCGACGTCCTGCGGGTGCGCATGGCGTACGGCGAGCCCAACCCTCAGTAGCGCGCACACGAGGCCGCGCGCGGACGCGGCCAAGCGCGCTCGAAGGCACGCCCACGCGCGCAGGCGCCCTGCGACCCGGGGCGGCCTCGGGGCGTGGGGATGGGGTGTGGCACGGCCCTTCCAGGGTCTGGCTTGACGGCTCGGGGACCCTGGTGTACCCAACGGGTGTTCAGTGAACGACCGTTCAGCGGCGCATGGCCGCGCGGTCGGCGTCTCGCCTGCGTTGGGTGGGGCGCGTCACGCATCACAGGCGTCAACACCAGACATCCCACGATGGGGAGGCAGCATGGCAGTGAACAGGGGTGGAGCGGACGATCTCTCGCCGCGGCAGCGGGAGGTCCTGGACATGATGGTCGCGTTCCAGGAGCAGCACGGCGTGTGTCCGTCCTACCGGGAGATCGGGGCCAGCTTGGGGATCAACAGCACCAACGGCGTGAGCGACCACGTCCGCGCGCTCGAGCGCAAGGGCTACCTGGAGCGCATCGGCGGCCGGGGTGCGGCGCGGGCGATGCGCATCACCTCGCGGGCCCGGGGCACGCTGGATGAGGGCGACACCCTCGGCGTGCCGGTGCTGGGGCGGATCGCGGCCGGTCTGCCGATCGCGGCCCAGGAGGACGAGGAGGCGGTGCTCCGCATCGATCGGGGCATGTTGCCGGGGGGCGCGCCCGTGTTCGGCCTGCGCGTCCGCGGCGACTCCATGATCGGCGACGGCATCCACGACGGAGACATCGTGTTCGTCCGCTCCAAGGAGACCTGCCGCGACGGCGAGATCGCCGCGGTCCTGGTCGACGGCGAGGCCACCATCAAGCGGGTGTTCCGAGAGAAGGGCGTGCTGCGCCTCGTCCCCAGCAACCCGGACATGGAGGACATCCTCGTCACGCCCGACGTGGGCGAGGTCTCCATCATGGGCGTTGTGGTCGCGATCTGGCGGCAGTACTTCTAGGATGCCACGCCAGTGCCGATCCCGTATTGAGCAGGACGTCCCTGGCTTCGAGCGAGGAACGAGGCGTGGCTCGACGCACCGGATCGGGCGCCATGGCATGGGCCGGCCGGGCGCTCCAGGCTGTGGGGACGGTGCAACACCCCCCACGGTTCGGCCGTAGTGAGCGCATCTGTCCCGCCCGCGACGAGGTTCGACCGTCGGCCCCACCAGCGGCGCATTAGGGTCGTGGGACGGGATTCGCCCGGAGGACGACGCACTGAGCCCCTTGGATGCCATCCGACAGCGGTTGGACGCCCTCGCCGCGCGTGGACGCCGGTTGGCGGGCTGGGACGCGGCCGTGCGGCTGGTGGCGGTGCTGGCGGGCCTGCTCGGCTCGGCAGCGGCGGTGGCGGCCCGTGGGGGCGAGGTGGGGCCGTGGATCGTCCTGGCAGGTGTCGGCGGCACAGCGCTGGCCTGGTACGGCGTGGTGCGGCCGTGGTGGGCTGCCGCGGAGCGTGCGTCCGATCCCCGTCGGATCGCCCGGCGCACGGAGCGGATCGCGCCCGGGCTGCGCGGGCAGCTGATCACGCTGTCCGCTCGGCTGGACGGTCCGCGGGGCGCGGAGTCGCCGGCGTTGCTGTCCCGGGTGGCGGCGGGGGCGCTGGGCATCCTGGAGCCGGTGGACGACGCCCTGGTGGTGCCGGCGCGGCCCACGGTGTGGCGTGCGTTCGGCAGCCTGGTGGCGGTCGCGCTGAGCCTGTCGATCGTGGGGCGGGTCCCGGGGGGATGGCGCGGCCTCGTCGCCTGGGGCCAGGGCGAGGCGCCCGAGGTGGTCGCGGCTGAGGCAGCCCCTGGCGAGACCGACCCGCTGGCGCGCGTGGGCGACCTCACCCTCCGCTACACCTACCCGGCGTACACGGGGCTGGATCCGTACGAGGTGTTCAACAGCAACGGGGAGGTCCGCGCGGTGCCCGGCACCGAGGTCGAGGTGGTGGCCCGCAGCGCCGATCCCGTGCGGGCAGCCACCCTGGAGGCCTACGACACAGCGGGCACGGCGGCCTCCGTGGCGCCGGACGGCCGCACCGTCCAGGGGCGGTTCACGGTGCGGCCCGAAGAAGGGGTGTGGCGCATCCGGACCTGGCAGGGCGACGAGGCCCGGCGGTCGCCCGACCATCCCATCGTCCCCGAGGCCGACCTGCCCCCCGACGTGTCGCTCGACGCTGAGGCCCGGATGGTGCGGGTGGCGGTCGGCGACGTGATCCCCGCCACCTGGAGCGCGCGCGACGACTACGGGCTCGCCCGCGTGGGCGCCATGGTCGATGGCCAGGCCACGGCGCTGCTGTGGCGCGGTGCCGGCGGCGGGCGCGTCACCAGCCAGGAAGACGGGTTCGCCCTGCGTCCCGCAGACCTCGAGATGCAGGCGGGCGCCACGTACCGTCTGCAGGTGTACGCCTGGGACAACGACACGGTCTCCGGCAGCAAGCAGGGCCTGTCCGAGGTGCTCGAGGTGGTGGTCCTCGACGAGTCGGGTGTGGCCAAGCTCGACGAGGCCCGGCGGCGGGCGCTGCTCGACCTGCTCGTCGATGCGCTGGGGGACTTCCTGGAGGAGGCGTTCCCTCCGGGGACGCGCGAGTCGGCCTGGTCTCGGTGGGGTCGCACGGTCCACGATCGGTACGAGCCGCTGTCCAAGGCGCTGGCGTCCCACCGCAGCGAGGTCACGGGCCTGATCCCCGAGCTGTGGCCGCTGGAGCAAGCGCTCAAGGAAGGCCGGGGGCTCGTCCGGTTCACCCAGGTGGCGTTCTCTCCGTCGTCGTCGAGCCCGGCCAACCCCGACAACGTGGCCTCGACCGAGGCCGACCGGACCCGCGCGATCGAGAGCCTGGAGCAGGCCGCGCTGTACCTGGACGGCATGATCGGGGCCAACGCCATCCGGGAGCTCCGGGAGCTGGCGGGGCAGATGCAGGGGGAGGGACGTGCGCTGGCCGATCGGGTCGAGGCGGCTCAGTCTGCGGCGTCGTCGGGCATGGATCTGGAGCGGGTCCGTGCCCGCCTCGCCGACCTGCACGACGCCTTGGATGGGCTGCGGGATCCCGGGATGCAGGAGGCGGTCGGGGACCGGGCCGACGAGATCGGCCGCGTGGCCCAGGCCGCGCAGGAAGCGCTCACCGACCCGGCGGCCGAGGCACGCGCCACCCTGCTCGCGCAGCGGGCCGGCGACCAGCTGGCCGAGCTCGGCGCCTGGGTGATCGCGGAGCTCAACCGCCGCCAGGCCGAGGACGACGAGGCGCAGAAGGAGGGCGAGGACCTGCTGGAGCTCCTCGAGAAGCTCGCGGAGGACCAGGAGGGGCTGCAGGCCCGCTCGGCCTCGCTTCGGGACGCGCGGGACGCGGCGCTTCGGGACGCGGCCCTGCAGCGATGGGACACGGTCGAGGCGGCCGTCACCCGGGCCCACGAGGGGCTCAAGGCCCTGCGCGCCCACGTCGATCCGCGGGACCGGTTCAACGAGTCGTCGTTCCTGGAGCAGGTCCAGCAGCAGCTCGATCGGCTGCGGTCGGCGGCGTCCGCACGGGACCTGCCGGGGGCCCAGGAGGAGGCGCTGGACGCGGAGCTGCTGTTCAACCGGTACGCGTCCCGCAACGCCCTGCTCCGCACCGTGCCCTCGCGCGCAGAGGCACGGGAAGGGCGCGCGATCCAGGCCGCGATGGGCGACGCCTCGGAGGCGCTGGAGGCCCTCCGTCGGCTCGACGCACGGCCGCGTCCTGGGGAGTCCGAGGCGCTCGCGGGGCAGATCCCGGACCAAGGATCGCTGCGCCAGACGCTGATCAAGGCCGAGGGCATGGCGGAGCGCGTCATCCGCAAGCTCCCGGTGACGCCGCGGGGCGTGGAGGAGAGCCTGTCCTCGGCGGGTGACCGCATGGACGAGGCGTCGTCCTCGATGCGATCCGGGCAGGTGATGGCCACCGAGGGAAGCCAGGGGGCGGCGGCACGGCACATCCGCGACGCCATCGAGGCCCTCGAGGAGGCGATGCAGCAGGCGGCGGCGATGTCGAACGAAGCATCGGGCCAGGGCCAGGGGTCGGGACAGGGCAAGCCAGGGGGCGGGCAAGGCGGCGACCAGCTTCAGACCACCGACATCAAGATGCCGGAGCCCGAGGACGAGATCGATCCCGATCGGTACCGGAGCATGATCCTCGAGGGGATGGAGGGCGAGCTTCCGGGTGCGTACGACGCGGTGAAGAAGCGGTACTACGAAGACCTGGTGCACCAGTGATGGGCGGCGTGGCACGGGCTTGGGGATGGCTTGCCTGCATGGCCGTCGTGGGCCTGACGTGGGCCCCGGTGGCGTCGGCGACCACGGACGAAGACGTCGAGACCTTGCTGGAGTGTCTGGCGTCCCAGGACATCGGGTGCGCGCAGGCGGTCGTGGATCGGGAGGGCATGGCGACCGCCTCGCAGCCGGGACTGCGCGGCCTGGCGGCCCGGGTGGCGTTCTTCGCCGGCGACTACCCCCAGGCCCACCAGCTGCTGAAGGAGGCGGTCGACGATGGCCTGCAGGACGCGGAGGAGGAGCTTCGGCTGTATGCGAACACCCTGTTCGCCACCGCGGGCTGGGTGGAGCGCTCGGCGGGACGGTTTCGCATCCGCTACCGGCCGGGTGTGGACGCCGTGCTCGTCGAGGAGTCGGTCCGGGTGTTGGAGGCGACCGACGCCCAGGTCGTCCCACGGATCGGGGCCGTGCCGCCCGGCTCCACCATCGTCGAGCTGTTCCCCGACGGAGAGCGCTTCCTGGCGTCGAGCTCGCTCACGCGGGCGGATGTCGAGTCCACCGGGGTGGTCGCGCTGTCCAAGTGGTCCCGGCTGCTGGTGGCGTCCCCACGCGCGATGGGCCGCGGCTACCCGTGGAAGGACTCGCTGTCGCACGAGTACCTGCACCTCGTCGTCGCGCACAACAGCCGGGATCGGGCGCCGGTGTGGCTGCAGGAGGGGATCGCCAAGGCCCTCGACCACCGCTGGCGCGGCGAGCGGCTCACCCTCGGACCCAAGGCGGAGTCGTTGCTGGCCCAGGCGCTGCGTGACGATGCGCTGGTGCCGTTCTCCGAGATGCATCCGTCCCTGGCCAAGATCAAGGTGATCGGGCCCGATGGCCGCATCGACAAGCAGGCGTCGGCCAAGCGCGCGCAGCTCGCGTACGCCCAGCTCGCCACCTTGATCGACTTCGTGATGGAGCAGGCGGGCGAGGACGTGCTCACCAGGGTGCTCCCCCGGGTCGGCCAGGACGAGGATCCGTTCGACGTGCTGGCGAACGAGGCGCGTCGGGGGTCGTTCGACGACCTGCTCGCGGACTGGCGTCGCTGGCTCGTGGCCAAGCGCCTGCAGGACCGCGGGGTGGCGGTGGCCCCGATCGCCCTGGACGGGGCAGGCGACGCGTCGGGCGACCCGGTGATGACGCGGCGCCGCGACCTGTGGAACAAGCTGCGTCTGGGCGATCTGCTGCTGGAGCGCGGCCGCTACCGGGCGGCGCTGGTGGAGTACGAGCAGGCCGCCGACGAGGACGATCCCCACAGCCCGTTCCGGGCGGCGCGCATGGCCGAGGCCTGGATGGGCCTGGACGACGACGCCAAGGCCAGCATGCTGCTCCAGGCGAGCGTCGACGACTACCCGGATCAGCCCCAGACCCACCGGTTGCTCGCCCAGCTGGCCGCGGCCCGGGGGGACGATCGGGCGGCACGCGCGCACTGGGAGACGGTGGTGTCGCTGGCGCCGTTCGGGATGGCGGATCGGGCAGCCCTGCGCCAGCTGTACGCCGACCAGGGCAACGCCGAGGCGGTGGCGAGGCAGGATGCCGCGCTGGAGATCTTGCGGCTCGGGGGAGAGCTCGAGCTGCCCGCGCCCTTGCACACCATCGAGGGCTCGCTGGACGTCCCCGAGGGCCGGCCATCGGCTCCCCAGGAAGGCTCCGTCGCCTCGCGCATGGTGGGACGGGTGGCGCCCGCGCTGCGGGCGGTGGGGCTGGACGGCACGGTCTGGAAGCTGTCGGACCTGCGGGGCCGGGTGGTCGTGCTCGACTTCTGGGCGACGTGGTGTGGGCCCTGCCGGGCGGTGATGCCGGCCCTATCGGGCATCGCAGGGCAGCACGACGAGTCCGATCTGGTCGTGCTCGGGCTGTCGGACGAGGACCGGGCCACCGTGCGGCTCTTTCAGGTCACCGAAGAGCGGGCGGGGCGCACCTACCGCTACCCCTTTGCGCTCGACGATGGATCGGGCCGGTCGGCCTACGGTGTGGCGTCGATCCCCACGATGGTCCTGATCGATCGCAAGGGACGGATCGCGGCGTACCACGTGGGCGCGGGCGACATGGCCGCCATCGGGGCGCAGGTGGCAGCACTCGTCCGGGGTGAGGACCTCGCGCCGGCCGCCGACGACGGGGCCGACGGGCCCACGACCCCCGACGGGGCGGAGATCGACCGCTTGCTCCGCGAGGCGATGGAGAACCGCCGCGCTGAGGGCGACGAAGCGCAGTAGACACCACGCCCGGCGGCGGACGTTGGCCGGGCCAGGAGGATGGATGGACACGATGGACGACGGGGCCCTGTTCGACAAGCTCGCCCCCACCCGCGAGGCCCTGCTGGACGCCATCGGCGAGGTGATCGTCGGGCAGCGGGACGTGGTGGATCGCCTGCTGGTCGCCCTGTTCAGCGATGCCCACGTCCTGTTCGTCGGCGTGCCGGGCCTCGCCAAGACCCTGCTGGTGCGCACCGTCGCCGAGGTGGTGGGGGTTCACTCGGGCCGCGTGCAGTTCACGCCCGACCTGATGCCGACCGACATCACGGGCGTGGAGGTGCTGGAGGAGGACGCCGACACCGGTCGTCGCAGCTTCCGGTTCGTCGAGGGCCCGGTGTTCACCAACCTCCTGCTCGCCGACGAGATCAACCGCACCCCGCCCAAGACCCAGGCCGCCCTGCTCCAGGCCATGCAGGAGCGGTCGGTCACGGTGGCGGGCCACACCCGGGAGTTGCCCAAGCCCTTCCTCGTGTTCGCCACCCAGAACCCAATCGAGCAGGAGGGCACGTACCCGCTGCCCGAGGCCCAGCAGGACCGGTTCATGCTGAGCGTGCCGGTCGGGTACCCGTCGGAAGAGGAGGAGATCGAGATCGTCCTGCGCACCACGGTGGGCGACCTGCCCAGCCCGCGCCAGGTGCTGACGGTCGAGGAGCTGGTGGCGCTGCAGGGCGTGCTGCGCACCCTGCCCACCAACGAGGACGTCGTGCGGTACGCGGTGCGGCTGGCGGCGGCCACGCGGCCGGGATCCGGGGTCCGCGCGGCCCAGGCCCTGCGGTGGGGCGCCGGTCCGCGTGCGAGCCAGTACCTGGCGGTGGGGGCGCGCACCTGGGCGGCCCTGCGGGGTCGCCTCGTCCCCACCGAGGACGACGTCCGCGCCGTGGCCACGTCGGTGCTGCGGCACCGGGTGGTGCTGGACTTCGAGGCGGAGGCCGATGGCCGCACCACCGACGAGGTCCTCACCGAGCTGCTGGCCGAGGTGGGGTAGTTGGCGACCGCTGCCGCCACGCCGTGGGATCCGTCCACCCTCGCGCGCGCCCGTCGGCTCGCGCTGCGGGCCCGTTCGCGTGCCGATGCCCTGCTGGCCGGGGGACACCGCTCCCGCCGGGTGGGGCAGGCCCTCGAGTTCGCCGAGTACCGGGAGTACGCGCCGGGCATGGATCCGCGGGGCCTGGACTGGCGGGCGATCGGGCGCACGGATCGGCTGGTGGTTCGCCGGCATGAGCTGGAGACGGAGCTGCCGTGTACGGTCGTGCTCGACCTGTCCGGCGACATGCAGACGGGGGCCGGGGCGCTGCGATCGCACGCCGCGTGGGAGGGGACCAAGGCGGGTGCTGCGGTGCTGCTTGCCGCCACCCTGGCCGTGACGCTGTCGCGGCAGTCCGAGCCGGTGGGGCTGGAGCTGGTGGGGGGATCGACGGTGAGCCTCCCACCGCGCCGGGGGTCGTCGGCGCTGGCGCGCGTGATCACCCAGCTCGCGGACGCGACGCCCGGCGGTCGTGCCGGGCTGGACACGGCGCTGCGCCGCGTGGGACGCACCCTCCGGCGTCGCACGGTGGTGTTCGTGATCACCGACGGGATGGAGGATCCGGCGGACTGGACGCCCGCCCTGCGCACCCTGCGCGGCCGGGGGGCCGACGTGCGCGTGATCCACGTGTGGGATCGCGCGGAGCTCACCCTGGAGGGCTACCCGGCGGGCCGGTTCTACTCGCCGGAGGGGGGCGCGCCGCTGAGCGTGGACGCCCCCGGGGTCCGTGAGGCGTTCGCCGAGGAGGTCGACGCCTGGCTGCGCGCCCTGCACGCGGGGGTGCTGCGGGCAGGGGCCGTGTACGTGCCCGCGCCGACCGATCGGGAGCCGCTGCGCGCCCTGCGCCACGCGCTCGACGGCGTGCCCGGTCCGCTGGAGCGCCCGTGAACCTCTCGTTCGCCATGCCGTGGGCTGCGGGGCTCGCCGTCCTGGGCGCCCTGCCCCTGATCGCGCACCTGTCGCGGCGGATGCCCACCGAGCGCATCGCGTTCGGGGCGATGATGCTGCTGCGGCGCCTCACCCGGCGGCTCCGTCGTCGACAGCGCCTGCGGGATCCGCTGATCCTCGCGCTGCGCCTGCTGGCGGCGCTGCTGGTGGGGCTGGCGGCGACCGGACCCGTCGTGCGGTGGCAGGCCGAGGTCCCGGTCACGGAGGGGCTGGCGCGGCACGTGCTCGTGGTGGACGTGTCGCGGTCGATGGCGCTGTCGGAGGCGGGCTCCACCCTGCTGGCACGGGCGGTGGGCGAGGCGCGCGACTTCCTCGCGGAGCGGCCGGCCGGCACCCGGGCCGCGCTGGTGCTGTGCGGTCCCACGCCGCGCGTTCCGTCACCCGAGCTCACCGACGACCTCGGCACGGTGCGGGGGCGGCTGGAAGACCTCGTGCCGTCCAAGGGCCCCTGCGATCTGCGCGCGTCCTTGCTCGAAGCCCGCCGCCTGCTGGGGGGCGAGGTCGGGGCTGTTCACGTCTTCACGGACGAGGCCGGGCCGGTGATGATCCCCGCCGCCGACGAAGAGATCGGGCGGCTCGTCGCGGCCGGTCACGCCCTGGTGCCCCACCCGATCCACGCCGCGGTGCCCCGCAACCTGCGCCCGATCCATGCGGTGTGGGAGGAGGGCCCGGAGGGCGGCAAGGTCGTGGTGCGCGTGCGGTCGCAGGGCCCTGGAGCCCGCGAGGTCCCCTGCGAGGTGGACCTGCCCGACGGGGAGCGGATCCGCGTGTTCGTGGCGGTGGAGGCCGACGCCGACGCCCAGACCTCCGTGACCCTGCCGCGGGACACGCCCGGCGGGGTGGGGGTGGTGCGCTGCGACGACCCCGACCTCCCGCTCGACGACCGCCGCTGGTTCCACCTGCCTGGGCGCGAGGCCACCGAGGTGATCGCGGTCGACGGCGAGCCCGGCGACACGCCGACGGACTCCGAGGTCTACTTCATCGAGCGGGCGCTCGCGCCGTGGGGGGGCCTGCGCTCCGGCATCACGGTGCGGACGGTGGGCCCGACCGGGCTCCCCGCCCTGGATCCCGAGCGTCACGCCGCGGTGTTCCTGGCCAACGTCGCCGATCCCCGGCCGATGGGGCAGGCGCTGCGGGCCTACGTGCGGGAGGGCGGCCACCTGGTGGTGGGGCTCGGTCAGAACGTCGCCCCCGACCGGTACGAGTCGGCGCTGGGGGCGGTCCTACCAGCGCGTTTGGGCGAGCCCGTCGCGTTCACCGACGTCAAGGAGCCCTGGCTGCCAGTGGTCCTCCCCGATGCCCGTCACCCCGACCTGGCGCCGTTTGCCCGCGATGGCCGGGCAGCGCTCACGCGGATCGCGAGCCACCGGGCGTACCGGCTGGAGCCGTACCAGGAGGGCGACGGGATCGACACGCTGCTGTCGTACGAGGGCGGCGCCCCTGCCTTGGTCGTGCGCAGGGTGGGGCGTGGCAAGGTGTTCTTGTGGACGTCGACGTTCGACTACCACTGGTCGAACCTCGCGTTGCAGTCGGCGTTCTTGCCGCTGATCCAGCAGATGGCCGGGGCCGGAAGCACCACCCGCCTCGCCACGGCGGAGGCGCTGGTGGGCGAGACGGCGGCGGTGCCTCTGCCGGACGACGTCACCCGGGTGTGGGTGCGGGGACCGGAAGGCCAGGACGTGGCGGCGACCGTCGAGGACCACGTCGCGCGGTTCGCGGTGGATGCCCCGGGGCCGTGGTCGGTCCAGATGCCCGATGGTCCCGTGCTCGGGTACGCGGTGGTCCACCTGGACCCGGTCGAGGGCGACGTGGCGGTGGTCCACACCGTGCGGGAGTCCGGCGCGGAGGCTGCGCCGGAGCTGTTCACCCGGCAGGCCGAGGTCGCGCCGTGGATGCTGGCGGGG
>JAUHWK010000611.1 GCA_030424555.1 bacterium
GTGTCTTGCCGGGCCGGCTCGGCGCGCCCGACGCCCTCCAGAGCGCCGGCCAGATCGTCGTCGACGAGAAGCTCGACATCGGCGTGGGCGACACGCTGATGCTCTCCGGCCGGGCCTTCGAGGTCGCCGGCATCGTGCGGGCGTCGATGTTCGCCGGCGTTCCCAACGTCTACATCGACCTCGACATCGCCCAGGAACTGGGATTCGCCGGTGGCGACGTCGTCTCCACCGTCCTCGTCCAGGGCGACGCCGCCCCGGCCTCGGTGGTCCAGGCGATGGAGCTGTTGCTCGACGAGGGGCGCGCCGAGGTGATCGTCGTCACGCGGGGCGGGGGATCGCGCGACGACCTGCTCGCGTTCCAGGACGAGGGGCTGGCCCGCTTCGTCGCCCACTGCCCCGTCCCCGTGGTGAGCGCCGTAGGGCACCAGGTCGACGAGACCCTGTGCGATCTGGTCGCGGACGCGGTGGTCGCGACCCCCACCGAGGCGGCGGTGCGGGTGCTGCCGGACGGTCCCGCGTGGCGGCAGCGGGTCGATGACCTGGACCTGCGTCTTGGCCGCGCCATGCAGCAGGAGGTCGCCGCGGGTCGCCGCCGGGTCGCGCAGGCGCAGGCCCGCTTGCGGCACCCTGCAGAGCGCCTTGCGGCGCGGAGACAGGCCCTGGATCGCCTGGAAGCACGGCTCGCGGTGGCGGCGCGGCGCACCGTGGCAGCCGCCCGACGTCGCCTGGGGACGGTGGCGCCGCGGCTGGCGACGGCCACGGCACGTCGGCTCCCCGAGGCGCGGATGCGCTTGGTGCGGGCGTCGGGGGCGCTCGCGCCGGCTGCCGCCCGGCTGGTGCGTCAGCGACGCCAAGCGATCGATGCGGCGGTGGCCACGCTCTCGGCGCTGGGGCCTCAGCGGGTGCTGGATCGCGGCTATGCGCTGGTGACGGGGCCCGATGGACTCGTCGCGGATCCGTCGCAGGCGCCTGCGGGTACGGCGCTCACCCTGCGGGTGCGGGGCGGTGCGATCGGGGCGGTGTCGACCGGTCCCGGGGAGGCGGGGTGATGCGCGCCTCGGCCGCTGCGTGTCTTGGCGCCGTCCTGATGGCGTGTGGACCGTCGTCTCAGCCGGAGGCGACGGCTCCAGGCGACGGGCCGTCGCTGGAGGCGCTCGCCCTCTCGCGGGCCGAACAGCTGCGCGCACGGGTCGCGGCGGAGTCGGACTGCGCGGGCTCAGAGCCCACCATCCTGTGTGGTCTGGCTGACGTCGGACTCGGACGCCGGGGCTCGTGGCCCTCGGGCGCGCGCGAGGTCCTGCCCGGGCTGTCGTTCGGGATGCGGCCCAGCCGGGGCCTGGCGCGGGGGATCCTGGAGACGTCGGACGTGTCGGTCGCGGTGCTCGGCGACGGGGGCGCGGGCGTCGTGGGCATCACACCCGAGGGTCCAGGATCGCGCGAGGAGCTCACCAAGCTCCGTCGGGCCTACCTCAAGCGCGCGATGCCGGGGACGCTGTGGTTCGAGGCGGAGACCTCGCCCACGCTGCACCTGCCGCCGGCGCTGCGCGAGGGCATCGTGGAGGATGTGGTCGCCCTGGAGCCCCTCACGCCGGGCGAGCACGGGTGGGTCGGCGCGGGGGCCGTGTGGTTCGCGCTGCCGCCGGAGGCCGCGCCAGCCCGGTGGGCGCGCATCGAACCGCACGGTGAGGGCACGCGCGTGATGTTGTTCCTCGACGCCCCCACCCCGGCCGATCCCGCCCCGACCTCCGCGGTCGAGGGGGCCGACGATGCCGTGCTGGAGGGGCCGGACGAACGACCGCCCGACGGATCCTCAGCCCCTGGAGACGAGGGATGACGGGTGCGCATCGAGCGCCCACCCTACCCGGATCCGGCGCGCCGATTATCGGGGCGGGGACCCGTGGTGTCCTTGCCGGGACCGGCCGCGGGCATCGGGCGCGGGGAGCCCGCCGACCTTGGCTGCAGGAGGGGATCTGACACTGTTCCGCTGGCTCACCGAGCGGGTGCTCGCCCACACGGCGGTGTCCATCGTCGCCCTCGCGCTGACCATCCTCACGGTCGGGGGCGGGCTGGCGTGGTTCCAGGCGGACTTCAACCTCGAAGCCTTCTACGGTCGGTCCGACCCGGCCGTGCAGACGCTGCGCGCCTACCTGGATCGGTGGGGTGAGGACGACATGCTGGTGGTCGTCGTCGACGCGGGCGACGAGGGGCTGTTCAGCCGATCCCGCCTGCAGGCGCTCGACACCC
>JAUHWK010000612.1 GCA_030424555.1 bacterium
GCGAACAGAATCTGTCCACCGTCCAGGTCGGCCCAGCGCACGACCTTGGAGATGGCGTCCCGCACGCCGCGGGGCTGTCGGCACAGCACGGGCAGGGTGGCGAGGATGCGATCCTTGTCGGGAGGGGCGCCCGACAGGGTGGAGGCGTCGATCGGGGTGGGGGCGCCGAGGGACGGGTCCTCGGCGTCGAGGTGCGGCATCAGGCGGTGGTCGACCTCGAGCAGCCGCTCCCACATCTCCGTCATCGCGCGGTGCAGGAGGTGGTCGTACAGGCGGGGAAGCCGGGCCGCCATCACCTGGACGATCTCCCGCTTGGCCGACCACAACACGGTGTCCTGGAGCGCGACCGCTGCGCCCAGACGCCGCTCCCGGAACATCATCACGCTCGCCTCACCCAGCGAGGCCCCGGCGCCCACTTGGGCGATCTCCACGCCATCGACCCGCACCGCCAACAGGCCCTCGGCCACGACGTACAGCGTGTCCGCGTCGTCGCCCTGCTCGAACAGGGTGGTGCCGGCGGGGACGTGGACCTGGAGCCAGCCGGCGGCGGCCGCGGCGTCGGCAGGCAGGCGGGACAGGCGTTGGAGCAGATCCATCGGTCACCTCCGGAACGTTCGACGACGACCCCGTGGGGCATGAGGAGGGAGCGTGGTGCGCGGACCCATCGGACGCCTGACCGGGCTGGCGCGCTCGGGAGGACCCCGCGGTCCCCTGGATCGACGCCATGCCCACCAGGCCTTCGCACCGTGCCCCGAAGGTGCGCGAACGGGGCTTCACACCCTCCCGAGGGCGTTGTAGCCTCCCGCGTCGCGGGCGGCAGGTCCGAGCGAGGACCTGTCCCTCGCCGACGACACCTGACCGGTCACTCCTTGGCGCTGGGTGGGCAGGGACCCTTCGCGGCGTACCGGGTGCCGGGGCAGCTTCCGGAGGCCTGGAAGGTCGTGCCGTCGCAGCTGCAGTAGGGGCGCAGGTCCCGGGTACAGATGCGTTGGGCGGGCTGGCAGGTGCCGGGGGTGTCGTCGCCACAGCCCTCGCCCTCGCACACGAGCCCCTCGCCGCAGTCCTCGGTGCGCAGGCACGCGGCGCCGGGGGGATCGGATGGGGCTGGGGGCGGCGTGGGCACGGCGGCAGGCTCCGTGGCCATCTCGATCTCGGGGACCGGATGGGCGGAGGGCTCCGTGGGCGTGCTGGTCGCGACCGGCTCGGCGGTCTCGGGGACCGGGGCTGGCTTGGGACCGCCGCAGGCGGCGAGGACGGTGGCCGCGGCGAGGAGTGCGGCGAACACGGCGGAGACGCGGGCGTGGTGGTGCATGGACCCTCCCCGCGTCGCATACCCCGTCCCGATCACTCGCAGTCCAGCACCGCGTCGTAGGTCACGGTGATCACATCGCCGGGCTGGGGCACGGCGTCTGGGACCGGGGAACCGGACCGTGGCGCGACGGGTTCGTGAGGGACGCGCGTGGCGAGGTGGTGGCGTGGCGGCCCGGTGACAGGCCGGGGAGAACGGCGGGGCGGGTGGTGTCGGTGTGGGCCCGGTTAGGCAAGGCACCCCGCGGGAGGGCCCATGTCCGAGCTTCGCTTCGTCACCGATCCCAGCGTGCCCCAGGCCTTCCTGGAGCTCACCCTGCGCCGTCGCCCGACCCACACGGTGGCGCCGCCCTTTCCCGAGGCGGTCGGGGTGCTCGATCCCGCCCCGGCGCGCGCGGATCGCCTGGCGGCCTACCGCCGGGTGCTGTCCCTGCCGTCGGGGACGGGGCTGCCGGTGCTGTACCCGCACGTGATGTCGGGGCGGCTGCACCTGGCGATGCTGGGCCTCCCGGACTTTCCCTTCTCGATGCTGGGCGCGGTCCACACCCGCACGCACGTGGCACGCTACGCCCCGCTGCCCGCCGAGGGGGCGTACACGCTGCGCACCTGGTTCGACGGCGAGCGGGCGGTCAAGTCCGGGCTGGAGTTCTCGGTCGCGACCGATCTGCACCTGGATGGCGAGGTCGTGTGGTCGTCCCGCAACGCGTACCAGGTGCGGGGGCGGTTCGGAGAGGCCGAGCCGGCGCCGCCCGAGGCAGATCTCGAGGCGCCGGAGGGCGGGCGTCAGACGGCGCAGTGGTCCCTGCCATCCTCGCTGGGGCGGTCGTACGCGCGGGTGTGCGGGGACTGGAACCCGATCCACATCACCCGCTGGTCGGCCAAGGCGTTCGGGTTCAAGCGCAACATCGTCCACGGCTACGCGAACCTGGCGATG
>JAUHWK010000613.1 GCA_030424555.1 bacterium
CGTGCGCCCGGCAACCACCTCCCGCTCGCCAAGGACGTTCACCCCGCCGTGGCCCAGACCCTCCGGCGTCGGGGGATCACCGCGCTGGGCATCAAGATCGACGACGACCACAAGCGCTACTACCCCCAGGGTTCGCTCGCAGGGCAGGTCCTGGGGTTCGTCAACGACGCGGGCCACGGCGTGCAAGGCATCGAGCGCTTCCACGACCGGGCGCTGCAAGGCCGCGAGATCGTCGTGCAGCGCGCCCGGGGGGCGTGGCTCGAGGACGCCCCCCCTCCGGCGGTCGATCCGGAGTCGCTGCGCGGCGCCACCCTCACCGTCACCCTCGATCCGGGGATCCAGCGGGCCGCAGAGCATGCGCTGGCGGCGGCCGTCGAGCGCCACGCGGCACAGCGCGCGTCGGCGGCGGTGGTCGAGGTGTCGACCGGCCGGGTGCTGGCGCTGGCGAACGCGCCGACGTTCGATCCCAACCGGTTCGACGGCGACTTCGTGCGCAGCGAGAACTTCGCGGTGTCCGGGGCGATCGAGCCCGGGTCGGTGTTCAAGCCGCTGACGTACGCCTTGGCGCTGGACGCAGGGGTCACGCGGCCCGACGAGATCCTCGACACCACCTCGCCATGGCGCCTGTACAGCCACCGGATCCACGACACCCACCCGCGTCCGTTCGTCACCGCCCGGGAGATGGTGAAGGTGTCGAGCAACATCGCGGCGGGCAAGCTCGCGCAGCGGCTCGGCCCCGAGCGCATGCTGGAAGGGTTGACCGCCCTCGGGTTCGGGGCGCGCACCGGCGTGGAGACGAGCGGGGAGCGTGCGGGCAAGCGGCACCCGCCGTCCGGCATGGGACCGGTCGAGCTGGTGACCGTGTCGTATGGGCACGGCACGACGGCCACGCCGCTGCAGCTGGCGGCGGCGATCGGGGCGCTGGGCAACGGCGGGGTGCGGCTGCGTCCTTGGATCGTCGAAGAGGTGCGGGACGGGTCGGGCGTGATCCGGCGGGGGCAGACCGTCCCCACCGGGCAGGTGGTATCCCCGCGGGCCGCCTCGCTGGCGCTGGCCGCGATGGAGTCGGTCACCGAGGATGGGGGCACGGGCACGCGCGCCCGGGTCGAGGGCTACCGGGTCGCAGGCAAGACCGGCACCGCGGAGAAGCCCACGCCCGAGGGGTACAGCCGCACGGCCCACTACGCGACGTTCGTCGGGCTCGCGCCGCTTCCCACGCCGGATCTGTCGATCGCCGTGCTCGTGGACGAGCCCACCCAGGGGGGACGAATGGGCGGCAACGTTGCCGCACCGGTGTTCGCCGAGATCGTCGCGGCCGCCCTGCCGGCGCGCGGACACGTGCCCGATCTGCAGGCGGCACCTGCACCCGACCCCATCGATCGACCGGTCCCCCGCAGTCCGGTCGCCACCGCATGGGATCCGGCGGGCTGGACGATGCCGGACCTCTCGGGGCGCTCCCTGCGGGAGGCGCTGGTGGGGCTCCAGGGCACGGGCGTGTCGTTGGAGATCGAGGGGACCGGGGTGGTGGCGTCTCAGACCCCCGCGCCGGGCACGCCGGTGGCGCCCGGTGCGGCGGTGCGGCTGTCGCTGGCGCTCGCGTCGGCGCGGAGCGTCCGATGATCTTCTCGGACCTCGTCGCGTCGCTCGGGGGCAGGGTGCTCGGCGGGCCAAACCCCGAAGTCCTCGACGTCGTCCACGATGCCCGTCAGGCCGTGGCGGGATCGGTGTACGTCGCGCGAAAGGGGGCGCGGGTGGACGGCCACCGCTTCGTCGCCGACCTCCCAGCGGGCTCGGCCGCCCTCGTCACCGATCCTGCCGTCGTGGCCCCGGATGGGGTGGCGTGCGCCCTGGTCATGGACGCCCGGGAGGCGCTGGCGGCGGCGGCGTCGCGGGTCCACGGGGACCCCACCGCGTCGCTTCCAGTTGTGGGCGTCACCGGGACGAACGGCAAGACCACCGTGACCTGGTTGCTGGCCCACGCCGTGGCGCGCGCAGGCGATGATGAATTCGTCCACCTTGCCGGGCCGAAAGGTCCGCTGGGGGCGACTGGCCGCCTGTCAGTGCTTGGCCCCGGCACCGGGCTGGGCGTTGCGCATCTCTACCGCGAAGCCGATGGCGCTTACCGCGTTTCCGCCACCGAAGGCGGGCATGTCGATTTCGCGCCGCTCGATCACATCGAAGACGCGATCCTTGCGCGGCTGCGCAAGCGTCACAACCGCGTTTCGACAGAGCGCGTGGT
>JAUHWK010000085.1 GCA_030424555.1 bacterium
GAACCGCTCGTAGGCCGTCGCGCCCGCGCCGAAGTCGAGGCCGAGCACGAGCTCGTACTCCGCGTCGAGCGCCGCGGCGGGGAACAGGTTGACGAAGACGTGCAGGTCGCCCTCGGGCGAGACGGTCGACGTCTGCACCTGGACCTCGACGGGGAGCGGCTCCTCCTCGGCGGCGTCCTGGCCGTCGCGATCATCTTGCTGTTCTTGCGGGACTGGCGCGCCACCCTGATCAGCGCCACCGCCCTGCCCGTGTCGGTCATCGGGACGTTCGCCTTCGTCGCCGCGATGGGCTTCACGCTCAACACGATGACCACGCTCGCGCTGTCGCTCAGCATCGGCATCCTGATCGACGACGCGATCGTCGTCATCGAGAACATCGTCCGACGCCGCACCGTGCTCGGAGAAGACCCCCTCACCGCCGCCCGCGAAGGGACCGGCGAGATCATGCTCGCCGTGCTCGCCACCACCCTGAGCATCGTCGCTGTGTTCGTCCCCGTGGCGTTCATGGACGGGATGATCGGACAGTTCTTCTACCAGTTCGGCCTCACCGTCGCGTTCGCCGTCCTGCTGTCGCTGTTCGTGTCGTTCACGCTGACCCCGATGCTGTCGTCCCGCTTCCTGGTGGACCACGACCACGACGCCCCGGCCACCGGCCTCGGCGGGGTCCTCCAGCGCGCGCTGAACCAGCTCGAGGCCGCGTACCGACAGCTCGTGCGCGCCGCCCTCCACCACCGCGGGATCGCGATGGGGGTGGCGGGGGCATCGCTGGTCGCGACCGTGGTGCTGGCGGGGATGCTCGGGTTCGAGTTCGTGCCCGACCAGGACGTCGGACAGTTCGAGGCGTCGATCGAGCTGCCCCCCGAGACCAGCCTCCAGGAGACCGAGCGCCGCGCCCTGGAGATGGCGGCCCGGCTGCGCGCGCTCGGCGGCGTGACCGGCACGGTCACCACGGTCGGCGGCGGCGTGCAGGAGAAGGTCAACACCGCCAAGATCCTGGTCAACCTGCCGCACAAGTCCGAGCGCGGGTTCTCCCAGGCCCAGGCGCTGGCCGAGGCCCGCGCGCTGCTGGCCGACGAGCCCGCCGCCCAGGTCACCCTCGCCCCGCTCCAGCTCAGCAACGTGGGCGGCGGCCGCGATGCCGACGTGCAGATCCGCCTCCGAGGCCCCTCTCTCGAAGACCTGGGCCAGGCTGCCGACGCCACCGTCGCCGCCCTCCAGGCCGAGCAGGGATTCGTCGACGTCGACTCCAGCCTGCGGTTCGGCAAGCCCGAGCTGTCGGTCCTGGTCGACCCACGCCGCGCCGCCGACCTCGGTGTGCTCGGGGCCGAGGTCGCGATGACCGTGCGCAGCCTGTTGGCCGGCACCGTCGCCACCCAGTTCGAGGAGGACGGCGAGCGCTACGACGTGCGGGTCCAGCTCGAGCCCGGCGACCGGGTGTCCACCGACGTCGTCGAGCGTACCCAGGTTCGGTCCGCCCACGGCGCGATGGTGCCCATCGGCCACATCGCCGCCGTCCAGACCGTCGACGGGCCCAGCCAGATCGACCACGAGGGGCGCCAGCGCCAGGTGGTCGTCTACGCCAACCTCGACGGCCTGACCCTCGGCGAGGGAAGCCAGCGCGCCCTCGCGGTCGCCCAACAGGCGGCGGGCCCCTCCGTCCGGGTCGCCCTCGGAGGCGACAGCGAGTCCCTCGCCGAGACCCAGCAGGCGATGCTCGTGAGCATGGGTCTGGCCCTCGCGCTCGTCTACATGATCCTCGCCTCACAGTTCGAGAGCTTCGTCCACCCCTTCACGATCATGATGTCCGTGCCGTTCGCCTTCATCGGCGCGTTCGCCGCCTTGGTCGTCACCGGACAGGCGATGAGCGTGTTCGGGATGATCGGCCTGATCATGCTGGTGGGGCTGGTGACCAAGAACGCGATCCTGCTGGTGGACTTCGCCCTCGCCCGTCTCGCCGCGGGCGATCCCCTCCACACCGCGCTGGAGACCGCCGGCGCGACCCGCCTGATGCCCATCCTGATGACCACCGCCGCGATGGTGTTCGGGATGCTGCCCGTCGCGATCGGGCACGGCGACGGCGGCGAGGTGCGTGCGCCGATGGGGCTCGCGGTCATCGGCGGCCTGCTGTCGAGCACCGTGCTGACCCTGCTGGTGGTCCCCGTCGTGTTCAGCCTGGTCGAGACCCTGCGCCAGACCGTGTCCGGGTGGTTCGCGCCGACACGGCCCACCCCAGGGCTCGCGCTCGTGGACGCGCCCCTCGACCCGGGCAATCCGGGCTGACCCGCGGGCGGGCCGGGTCGCGACCGGCCCGCCCGCCAAGGCCCCCTACGCGCCGCGCAGGGCCGCCGCGTGGTGGGCGACGTGGTCGGCCGCGAACGTCGCGATGAAGAAGTACGAGTGGTCGTACCCCTCCTGCATGCGCAGGGTGAGCGGGTGGCCCGCCGCGTCGCAGGCCGCCTGGAGCCGATGGGGCTGGAGCTGCGCATCGAGGAAGGGATCGGCCGTGCCCTGGTCGACCAGCAGGGGGAGCCGCTCCGAGGCCGTCTGCACCAGCGACACCGCGTCCCAGGCCGCCCAGGTCGCCTGGTCGGGGCCCAGGTAGGCCGCGAATGCCTTGTGCCCCCACGGCACCTGGGACGGGGCGACGATCGGGGCGAACGCCGACACGCTGCGGAACCGGCCCGGGTGGCGCAGGGCGAGCACCAACGCGCCGTGTCCCCCCATGCTGTGCCCGGTGATCCCTTGCGCGTCCGACACCGGGAAGTGCGCCCGCAGCACCGCGGGCAGCTCGTCGATCACGTGGTCGTGCATGCGGTAGTGCGCGTCCCACGGGGCCTGGGTGGCGTTGAGGTAGAAACCCGCGCCCTGCCCGAGATCGTACGCGTCGTCGTCGGCGACGCCCTCCCCGCGGGGCGAGGTGTCCGGTGCCACCAGGATGATCCCCTCCTTGGCGCAGTGCGCCTGGAAGCCCCCCTTGGTGACGACGTTCTGCTCGGTGCAGGTGAGCCCGCTGAGGAACCACAGGACCGGGCACGGCCCCTCCGACGCCTGGGGCGGCAGGAAGATCCCGAACCGGGCCTCGCCGCCGAGCACCTCGGAGTCGAAGGACCACACCTCCTGGCGGCCGCCAAAACAGGCCTGGCTGCTGATGCGTTGCATGGCGCCCTCAGTAGTGGATGACGGTGCGGATGGACTCGCCGGCGTGCATCAGGTCGAACGCCTCGTTGATCCGATCCAGCGGCAGGGTGTGGGTGATGAACGGGTCGAGCTGGATCTCGCCGGCCATCGCCTGGTCGACCATCCCCGGCAGCTCGGTGCGGCCCTTGACCCCACCGAACGCCGTGCCCCGCCAGACCCGACCGACCACCAGCTGGAACGGCCGGGTGCGGATCTCCTGCCCTGCGCCCGCCACGCCGATGATGATCGACTCGCCCCAGCCCTTGTGCGTACACTCCAGGGCGGACCGCATCACGTCGACGTTGCCGATGCACTCGAACGAGAAGTCGACCCCTCCGTCGGTCATCTCCGCGATCACCTCCTGGATCGGCTGGGTGTGGTCCTTGGGGTTCACGCAGTCCGTGGCGCCCATCTCCCGGGCCAGCGCGAACTTGGACGGGTTGATGTCGACCGCGAGGATGCGCCCGGCCTTGGCCTGGACGGCACCCTGGATCACGGCGAGCCCGATCCCCCCCAGGCCGAACACCGCCACGGTGTCGCCGGGCTGGACCTTGGCGGTGTTGTGCACTGCACCGATGCCGGTGGTGACGCCGCAGCCCAGCAGGCAGACCTTGTCGAGCGGGGCGTCCTCGCGGACCTTGGCCAGCGAGATCTCGGGGACGACGGTGTACTCGGAGAACGTGGACGTCCCCATGTAGTGGTAGATCGGCTGGCCCTCGTACGAGAAGCGGGTGGTGCCGTCGGGCATCAAGCCCTTGCCCTGGGTGGCCCGGACGGCCTGGCACAGGTTGGTCTTTCCGCTGAGACAGAACTTGCACTGCCGACACTCGGCCGTGTACAGTGGGATCACGTGGTCGCCTGGCGCGACGCTCTCGACGCCCGGCCCACACGCGACCACCACGCCGCCGCCCTCGTGGCCGAGCACGGCCGGGAACACGCCCTCGGGGTCGTCGCCGGACAGGGTGAAGGCATCGGTGTGGCACACGCCGGTGTGGGTGATGCGCACCAACACCTCGCCCTCCTGGGGCGGCGCGACGTCGATCTCCACGATCTTCAACGGCTCGCCAGGGGCGAACGCGACAGCGGCACGGGACTTCATGGACGGCTCCGGGGTGGGGGTCACTTGAGGTAGGTGTGGACGAGGCGGACGGCCTCGTCGATGCGCTCGTCGAGCGCGGGATCCTGGGGCGCGAGCGCCTCCGCGAACGGTCCGAAGGTCTCCCGGAGGTGGCTCTCCAGCACCTCCGACATCAGCCCGTTGACCGCACCGCGCAGCGCGGCGATCTGCTGGAGGACGGGCGCACAGGCCGAGCCTGCCTCGATCGCACGCTCCAGCGCCTCCGCCTGACCACGGATCCGCCGAAGCCGGGCGATCGCCTTGCGCTTGTCCTCTGGAGCGTGCGGCACGGACGCGCCTCCTCGGTACTCCCCCCCAGTATCGCCCGACCCCTCGGGGCGTCCACGGCCCACCGCCGATCCGATCGATCCCGTCCGGTTCCTCAAAAAGAGATCGGGGCGGTCGTCCGCCACGCGCACCGTCGCCCGTCGAGGGGGTGGAGGACGGCCCGACGCCGTCCCCGGAGGACCCTGCGATGATGCTCCCCACCACCTTCTCCCTGGCCGCCCTGCTCCTGATCGGTCTCGCCGTGCCTGTCGTCGTGCACCGCGCCCGCCTGACCCTCCCCTTCGGCGACGGCGGCGACCCGACCCTCACGCGCGCCATCCGGTCGCACGCCAACCTCACCGAGTACGCCCCGGTGTTGCTCGCGCTGCTGGAGCTGGCCGACCCCACCTCGGGCTGGCTGGTCCCGCTCGCTGCCCTTCGCGACCCGCGCCTGGACGCCAGTCCCTTCCTCCCGGCGGCCCAGGCTGCCTTCTTCGAGAACCTCGACCACCCCGAGGAAGCGCGCGCGGCCTGGACCCTCGCCGCCACCCGCGCCCGCAGCGACGCGGAGCGGTCCTACTTCACGGGCCGGGCGCAGGCGGTCTGACTCACGCCGCCTTGGCCGACCACACCGAGTCCTCGGGTCCGTGGAAGACGCGCTGGGCCGTGGTGCGGGCCATGCCGACGAACCCGACGCCAATCGCTGCCGCCACGACGTCGACCGGCCAGGTGTGGGCGTGGGACCACAGCCCGGGGACGACCGAGGCCGCCAAGGAGGTCAGCGGGATCGAGAAGGCCGCCAGCGCTGCGAGGCCGAGCAGCTCCACCGCCGCGCGGGCCCCTCCGCGCCAGAACGACCAGGCCACCGCCGCGAGGAACACGCCGTAGTACACGGTGTGGTGCCACGCCCCGGGCGACATCCCAGCCCACACCAGCCACTTGGCGGACACCAGGGTCGCCGACAGGGCCGTCACCGCCCCCAGGCACACGCCCACCGTGCCCGACGCCATCCAGCGGGTGTTGCGGGTCTGCTCTGGCACAGGGCCGTTCGGATCGCGCCGTGAGCGCTTCTTCCGACGGGACTCCACCCACAGCAGGTTGCCCGAGTAGAACAGCCACGCCCCGGCCATCCCGAGCACGAAGTACATCCAGCGCACGACCGGCCCGCCGTACGTGGCGAAGTGGGTCGCGAACACGCTGGAGAGCACCACCCCGGACGCCGACTGCTCTCCGGGGACGTACTCGGTGGTGTTGACGACGCCCGTGTAGGGGTCGATCACCGCGAACCCACCGGGCGCGCGGGCCTCGAACCCCCGTGGATCCCGTCCCCACACGCGCGCGACGGCGCGGGGCGTGTCGACCCGCAGGTACTGGATCGCGTACGGGTCGAACGCGGGCGCCACCGCCCGCACCGAGGCGAGCAGGTCCTCGGGCGCCATCATGTGCTCGGGCTCGTGGGGCCCGTCGTACGTCGAGGGTGCGCCCATGAACTTCTCGCGGAGCTGGCCGTCGTGCACGACGAAGTTCTGCGAGATGTAGACGATGTCGTGGAAGGCAAAGGCCGACGCCGTCACCGCCATCACCAGGTGGAACGGCAGGCTCATCACGCCGACGGCGACGTGCGCATCGCGCCACATCCGCCAGATCTTGGCGTCGATCCGCAGCGCGAACAGGTCCTTGGTGAGCCGAGGCAGGATCAGGATCACGCCCGACACCAGCGACAGGAAGTACGCCAGTGTCACGAACCCCATCAGGATGCGCGTGAGCTCCATGTCCACCGGCAGGCCCACCACCGCGTGGATCATGTAGATGAACTCCCCCACCTTGGACCGCGGGACGTCCTCGACCACCACCGATCCGTCCTGCGCGACCGCAGCGACCACGTGGTGACCGGACAGGGTGTCGTGCTCGTCGGCCCCCTCCGGACGATCCTCCCAGGCCATCCGCTCGGGCGGCGGGGTGTCGTCCCGGTCGAGGTACAGCCAGAAGTCTTCGGCGGCCTCGGGATGGGCGGCGATCGTCCGGGTGATCAAGTCCTTGGACTGCGCCATCGGCACCGATCGATCCGCAGTCTGGGACACCGACGGCGGCGAGGCCCACTCGGTGATCGCGTCCTTGAACACGGTCAGCGAGCCCGCATAGAACGCGATGAACAGGAACATGCCGGCGATCAAGCCGGTCCAGGTGTGCAGGGTACGGTAGGTGCTCAGGGTCTCAGCGCGCACGGGCGTCCCTCACAGCAAGCGGGTGAGCAGGGCGAGGATCACCGCCACTGCGTTGGCGGCGCCCAGCCAGGTCCAGGCACGCTTGCCGGTCTGAAACCAGTAGGCGCTGGCAGCGACGCTCAGCCAGATCGGCAGCACGATCCACATCGTGAGCTGGGCGGCGATCGGCGGCGCGATCCCGTGGGGCAGGTGGCCGAACACGGCACTGCACGCGAGGCCGAACGTCAGGCCGAGGATCACCCCGGCCGCCGTCATCGAGATCCAGTCGCGGCGAGACGGTCCCTTCTTCTGCACAGGCGCCATCTCAAGCCGCCTTGCGGGCTGCGGCCACCGCCGCCCCGAGGTGCGGCATCGCGACCAGCCCGAGGCTGAGCCAGGTCATCGCCGCCATGAACGCGGGGAAGGGAAACATCACGGCGAGCCACGCGCCGAGGCTCGCCAGCGCGAGCAACGCCCCCACGCCCAGCATCGGGCGGGCGGGGAGCGGGGAGGACGGGACGAGCAGCTGGTTGGGGGACGCCAGGTAGACGCACACGCTGCTCGCGGCGCCCAACGCGAGCGCCCCGGAGACCATCATCGGGTCCATCGACGTCCTCCAGCGGGACAGGGGTCGAGGCAGGCCACGGTGCGACGACGCCGAGGCGACGCCGCACCGGGCCACCGGATCAGTGGATCTGGAACACGGACGCCGTGAACCCGGTGACCGCGCCACCGGTGGCGGACGTCTCGACGACGCCGTCGGCGGTGACCTCGAGGATCTGCGGGTTGTCGCCGAAGGTCGGCGTGACGCGCAGGCCGTTGAGCAGGGTCACGGGCAGCGTGCTCGCGGAGCGGAGCGGCTCCTCCAGATCGGTGGCGACGGGCGTGTCGCCGACGGTGAGCGAGAACGTCTTCCACAGGTCGCCGCTGGACAGGACGCGCGGGTTGCTGATCGTGCCGTCCTCGATCAGCGGGTCGGCCTCGTCCGTGTCGAGGACGTGGATCAGGGCATCGCCGCTCGCCGACGTGACCAGCGAGCCGGCCGGGCCACCCGCCAGGTCGTTCAGGTCGACCTTGAACGTGCTGTCGAACGTCTTGGTGTCCAGGTTGAACCGACGCAGGCACGGAGCCGGGCCGTTGTCCTCGTCGAGGTGGTGGATCGAGGTCCCGACCGCCTCGGTGGCGATGTACAGCCAGTCGCCGTCGATCACGCCGTCACGGCCGTAGCCGCAGCCCGCGTCGTCCGTGTAGAACTGGGCGGTGTCGTTGGTGGTGTCGACGACGATCACACCGTAGGCACCGGGGATCGTGATCACGCCCGCGTTGCGGGAGTCCCAGGACACGAACGAGATCAGCTCGTCGCCGTGCCAGATGGGGGCGCCGGTGAAGGCCGTCGTGAGGTTCGTGCCGGTGTTGTCGGGATCCTCGCGGATCATGTCGGCCAGGACGATGGACGAGGCGGCGGTCATCGCGGTGGGGTTCCACACGACGATGCGGCCAGAGCGGTCGAACCAGTACGCCGTGTCCGCGTCCACGAACTGCAGCTGGGACGAGTAGCCGGCGAGGCCCGTGACCTGCTGGCCGGCGAAGCTGACCTTGCCGCTCTCGGTGAGGGTGCCGTTCGCGTAGTCGTAGCGGGTGACCTCGGCGCTCGCGCTGGAGCCGACGAAGACCTGATCGGCGCCGGGGAGCACGCCCGCGACCGCCCGGCCGTTGATCTCGACCGACGCGTCCTCGAGCTTGAACTCCTCGGTGAGGGAGTCGGCCAGGATCAGGTAGCTGGTGGTGACGCCCTCGACGGCGTCGGGGACGCTGACGACGCCGAACACCGCGGGGACGGTGCTTCCGTCGGTGTCGCTCGTGTCGTTGGTGTCGCTCGTGTCACTGGTGTCGCTCGTGTCGCCCGAGGCGTCGGAGTCGGAGTCCGTGCCGGACTTGTCGCCGCCGCCGTCGCAGGCGACGAGCGGTGCCGCGATCAGCAGGGCGCTGAGCAGGGAGAGGGAGGGGGTGCGGGTCGTCATGACAGCCATCCTTGGTTGGTCACTGGAGAGTCCACTTGGCGAAGAAGGCTCGCCCGGGTCGTTGAAGTCCGAAGAAGTCGTAGGTCTTGGCGTCGGTCAGGTTGTCGACGCCCACCGTGGTCGTGAACGACCGCTTGCCGAGCTGCACGGTGTAGAAAGCCGACAGCCCGAACGTGAGCTGCGACGGCACCGTGAGCCGCTCGGCCTCCACCGCCACGCCCTCCCACCCGAGCAGGAACTCGTGGACGTACCGGAGCCGAAACGCGAGCTCGACGGTGTCCTGCGGCAGGATCAGGCCGCTGGCCCGGAACCGGGTGGCAGCGCTGCTGAACAGGTACGGAATGTTGGGGATCCGGTCGCCCGCACGGTCGGCGAACGAGCCCTCGTCGGACCGGTTGCGCAGGTCCTGGTAGGTCACGCGCCCGTCGATCGACCACCAGTCGCGGGGCGTGGTGTAGCCGAGCCCACCGTCCACCCCGACGGTGCGTGCCGACCACACGTTCACGCTCTGCAACAGCTCCTGCTGGGCCAGCTGGGCGATCAGGTCGTCGCTCCAGCGCGCCATCCCCTGCACGGTGCCCCGAAAGGTCCCAGCCACCGTGTCGACCGGCTCCAGGCGCAGGCCGAGGTTGAGGTTGTGGCTGGTCTCCGGCCGTAGCTCCAGATTCTCCAGCACGAACATGCCGTCCCCGAACAGCTCGTCGACCGTCGGCATCCGCGTCGCGTACTCGTAGGACAGCTTGGCGAACAACCGGTGGACCAACCGCACGCGCAGGGTGTCGCCCCCGCCCACGTTGGGGATCGTGGCGGTGAGGTCCATCCACTCGCCCGTGGCGAGCAGGTCCTGGCTGTCCGCGTGCTGGAGGTAGCCCTTGAGGGAGGCCACGTTCACGATGCGGTCGTCCAGGAAGCTCGCCTCGTACTCGGCCCCGACCACGCCGGTGGTGAGTCGCCGCGGCTGCTCGAGCGGGTCGTTCCCCGTGCTGAGCGTGCGGTTCTCACCCCGACGGTCTGTGTAGGTCCACGCCATGGAGAAGCGCAGGCGGTGGTTGGCATGCAGCATGTGGCGCAGGTTGGACCGCAGGTATCCGACGTCCGACCACAGGACGCGATCCACGGGCATCCCCGAGATCTCCCCGGTGATCGTCTCGATCGAGCGGGGGGTGCAGACCCCGTACCAGTCGAACAGGCACCCCGACGCGTCGACGAACTCGGCCCGCATCGCGGTGTAGCCGGCGATCACGTCGAACTGGGTCTTCGTGCGCTGTCCGACCGCGTACTTCACGCTTCCGCCCGCACTCCGCCGGTCGAACGTGACCTCGCCGTATGGGCGCTCCATGGTGTTGGCGTTCTGGACGTCGTTGTGGAAGTCGGCGAGGAAGCCCTGGAACACCAGTCGATCGGCCCACGGTCGGTTGGCGACGCCCACCGCGAGGTTCCCGCCCGCGCCGCGGTAGCCGTTGTGGAACAGCGGCACGGTGACGTCGGAGATCTGGCCCAGCGCGTTGTAGGCCGTGACGTCCACGTCGTAGTTGTTTCGCGCGGCGTCGAAGAAGCCCCCGATCCGGCCAAACACCCCCGAGGGCTTGTGGACCAGCCGCCCGGAGACCGAGGCGCGGTGGGTCTCGAACGATCCGAACTGGTACGACGCGGAGACGGCGTCGTCGTCGACATCCTCGTCCGTGACCAGGTTGACCGCGCCGCCCAGCGCGTCCCCCGCCAGCCGGATCGGCACGACCCCCTGGTACACCTCCACCCGGTCCACCAGGTTGACCGGCACGTTGGCGGGGCCCGTGAGGTACCCCGACAGCTCGATCGGCACGCCATCCACGAAGAAGCGGAGGCGCTCGCCCCCCAGCCCCCCCAGCGACAGCGCGCTGCGCGACCCGAGCCCACTGGCCCGCTGCACCGTCACCGGCGTCTTGCGGGCGAGCACCTCGCCGAGGTCCCCGCCGTCCCGCTGGTCCTCCTCGGTCTCGACCACGGTGACGACGTACGCCGACCGGCGCAGCTCCTCGGCCGCCGTCGGCGCGTCCACGGTGACCACCATCAGGTCCTCATCGGACCATCCCGCCTCGGCGTCGTCCGACGGGTCCGTGTCGGCCGATGTGTCCGTGGCGACCGGTGTGTCCGTGTCGGCCGATGCGGCCTTGGCGACCGGTGTGTCCGTGTCGGCCGATGCGGCCTTGGCGACCGGTGTGTCCGTGTCTGTGAGGTCCTGTGCCCAGGCAGGCGCCATCCCCACCAGCAGCCCGCCCACCACGCACCGCCGCGCGGCCGCTCCCCTCCCCGGAGAACGGCGCCCACACCGGATATTTCTGGAATTGAAATCGGACATCAATATCCGCAACAAGGCCCGCGCGAATATCGACACCCTCCGCACGTGTCAACGCCGGTCTCCCGCACGCCGTCGAACAGGCGAGGGGTCAGGATTCGAGCGTCTCAGTCCACCAACACCGCCGCTGCCGCCGCGC
>JAUHWK010000614.1 GCA_030424555.1 bacterium
CCGACCGGGTCGACGGCCCCACCCTGGGCGCCACCGATCCCGTCCCCGTGGTGCCCTTGCCGGTGGCGGCGCAGGTCCACCGCGTGAGCGTCGCGCTGCGCCAGGTGCGCGCCACCGCCGACGAGGTCGCCGCGGTCCAGGCCGATCCCGCCCAGCTCGCCGTGTTCGCCGATCGATGGTCCCGGTCCGACGCCTTCCTCGACCAGGTCGAGGATCTGTGGGCCGAGGTGCTCCACACCCGCAGCATCGAGCTGGTGATGCCCGAGCTCACCACGTTGGCTGGCACCACCGCACGCGACCGCCAGGCCGCGGTCGGCGACGAGCCCCTTCACCTGATCCGGGAGATCGTCGACGAGGGCCGCCCCTTCCCCGACATCTTCCGCACCGACTGGACCGTGCTCGACCCGATCGGCATGCGGATCTGGGACGGCCATGACGGCGATCCCGGCTCGGCGACTGGACCCACCCGGGTCACCTGGACCGACGGCCGCCCCGCCGCGGGGATCCTCGGCACCAACGCGCTGTGGGCGCGGCACCCCTCCGCCGGCGCCAACTACCACCGGGGCCGGGCCGCCATGCTCGCGGACGCCTTCCTGTGCGTGGACTTCACCTCCCGCGACGTCCCGATCGACCCCAGCATCGACCTGTCCGACCCCGACGCCGTCGCCGAGGCCGTCAAGACCGACGCCGCCTGCGTGTCCTGCCACCAAGCCCTCGACCCGCTCGCCGCCCACCTGTGGTCGGTGTTTCCCGAGCCCACGCCCGGGGCGGTCTTCGCCGACTTCGCCGTGGGCTGTCCTCCTGGTGCGCTGGAGATGTGCTACCCGGCGACCGTCTGGCGCCCCGAGTTCGAGGTCGCGCGCCCGTTCCTCGGCTTGCGCGCCCCGTCCTATTGGGGCCAGGCCAGCCGCGATCTCGGCACGCTCGCCCAGCACCTCGCCGACGACCCGCGGTTCGATCAGTGCGCGGTCCAGCGCATGGCGGGGTGGCTGACCCAGACCGATCCCAGCGACGTCCCGTTTGAGCAGGTGGCCCGCTGGCACGATGCCTACGTGGCGTCCGACCGCGACCTGCGCACGCTGGCCGCCACCATCGCGACCGATCCGACCTTCCTCGCCGCGTCCGCCGAGGATCCCGCCCACGACGCGTTCGTCCCCGGCCCCCTGTTGATGCGCCCCCGCACGATGTCGTCGGTGGTCGAAGCCCTCACCGGCGCCACGATCGAGGTCAACCTGCGGGACGCGGTCTGCCTCGCGACCGGCCTGAACTGCTACGGACGGTTCGAGGCGTTTGACGACCCGTTCCTCGGCTGGCACGTCCTCGCCGGCGGCACCGACGGCGCCCGAACCCTCCAGCCCACGCTCGACCCCACCCCCATGCTGTGGCTCGCCTGGCGCGCGCTCGCCGAGGAGGCCGCGTGGCACGTGGTCTCCGACGCCTGGGCGCGGGATCCCGCCGACCGACGCCTGCTCACCGCCCTCACCGATCCCCAAGCCGACGCCGCCGTGCGCGCCACCCTGGCCGATCTCCACGGCCGCCTGCAAGGCGAGGTCTCGGGTCGCCTGTGCGGCGCTGCCGAGCAGCAATTGGTGGAATTCGTTGTAGCGATCGGGCGCGAGGAGCACGACGGCGCTGGCGATCTGTGCTGCCTCGGTGGACCCGACGCCGAGAACGGGGAACTCTTTCAGGACGATACGGAGGCCGGGGTCGTCCTCGATCAACCGGTTCATGTCGTCGAGGGCACGCTTACAGTAGCTGCAATTGTAGTCGAAGAACTCGACCAGGGTGACGTCACCATCCGGATTGCCGATGACGGCCTGCCGTGTCGATGCAAGCAGAAGGTCGCGATGGAGTTCGATCGCATCGGCCTGTTGCGCCGCCTGCTGTTGTTTTAAAAACTGCTGAGGATTTCCGCCAAGCAACGTCACGATGACGACCATGATCAAGACGCCGATTCCGCCTCCGGCGGCTGCCACACGACCGCCGGCAAGGTCGTGCTCACGCCCGTCACGGTCGTGCGTGACACGATCGACGCGCCGCTCGTCACGATCACGAACCTGTTCGAGGACTGGGCCGACGCGTCCGGCGCTCCGCGGCCGAACGCCGGCGTGGGCATCGGCCCCGGCGGCGTGAACCCGCACCTCGGCATCAACCTCGGCTACGTGCTCTGGAAGCCGCTGAGCTGGATCTTCGGCGCGGTCGACTACGTGATCGGCCGC
>JAUHWK010000086.1 GCA_030424555.1 bacterium
GACCGACCGCGTCGAGGCAGGCCTCGTTCGAGGCAAGAAGCGAGGACCGAGCGTGCCGAGGCACGTGAGGGACGAGCGACGCAGCCACGGGCGAGGACCGCCCGACGCGGGACGGGAGCCTTGCCTGGTCGGCGCTCCAGGGACGGCCCTCAGCCGGTCTTTCGCAGCCGCACGGACCGGCGCGCCAGGCCGTCGACCTCGTAGTCGTGGACCCGCTCCACCGTGAACATCGGCGGCACGGGGGGCTCCACGTGTCCCTGCAGGAACAGGACCACCACACCGCCGTCGACCAACAGGGTGTCGGCGAACATCAGCACGCCATCGGGGGGCGCGAACCCGCGCGCGATCACCCCGTCGAACGCCTCGGGCACCAGGTCCTCGGCCCGCTCGCACAGCACCTCGACCCCGGTCGCACCGGAGGTCACGACCACGTTCTCCAAGAACGACGCGCGCTTGCGACGGCTCTCCACCAGCACGGTCTCGGCGTCCGGGAACCGCGCCGCGAACACCAACCCCGGGAGGCCCGCACCGCTCCCGAGGTCGACCCACACCCCGTCCACGGGCACGTCGTCCACCACATCGAGCGCACGACGGCAGTCCTCGAGCTGGGTCTTGGTCGACCCAGGCCCCACCAGGTTCATCGCGTCCCGCCACCGATCCAACAGGCGTCGATGCGTGGCCGCCAGCCCATCCCGCTTCCAGGGCGGCCCCTCGGCCGCGCGCGCTTCCGTCGTCATCGGGTCTACTTTGCCGCCTGCTGCTGCCCGCGCTTCTGCGAGGCCTGGTTGCGGAGGTTGCGTCGGACCTCATGGTCCAGCCACACATCGGGAAGCAGCCACAGCAACGTGCGCATCCGCTCCCGACGCTCCTCGCGGGCGATCGTGAGGGTGTCCTCGTCGATCGTGACCTTGCCCTGGAGGTGCCACGCGGACACGGCCATCGGGATCGCCTCCACGATGTCGATCCCGAAGATCCGGAGGAACATCGCCCGGTCGACGCTGTCGTTCTCTCGCAGGACGTGGGCCAGGAACTGTCGGACCTCGCCCTCGAGGCCCCACTCGTGGCCTTCGTAGTAGTGGGCGCCGTCCGGGTCGCCGCGCTCGGCGGGATCGCGGCACTCGATCTTGGCCTGTCCAAAGATCATCGAGCGCGCCGACGTGCCCAGCCCCAGCAGGTGGAGGGGACGCCGCTGCTGGTCGACCAGCTGGGTGTAGGCGAACAGCCCGCGGTCGTCGTGGGCTTCCTCGAGCGAGGTCCGTCGGTACAGGACGATGTTGTGTCCGTGGCCACGCCGCACCGCGTACCGGTGCTTGGCGCCCATCTCCCGGATGAGCTGCGGGGCCAGGTCGTGGAAGGGCTTGATGTGCTCCCAGAACGCCTCGTACGACCCGTCGAAGTGGGAGTCGACGTACTCCTTGGTGGGCGTCAGGAAGAACAGGTCGACCCACCGCGGCCGGTACCGCAGCACCTGCTCCACCTCCTTGACGATCTGATCGGGGGTGGTGCCCTTGAGGCCCAGGAGGAAGTCACAGCTGATGTTGGTGATCCCGCGGGCGTGGATCTCCTCGAACCGCTTCGCCACCATGTCGATGTTCTGCGGCCCGCGGTTGTGGTCGCGGTTGATGGACGCGGTGACGGTCTGCACCCCGAAGGTGAAGTGCGAGAAGTCGTGCTCCATCAGCACGTCCAGCTTGGCCTCGTTGAACACCGCCGGGTCGAACTCGAACGAGCGGGTCGACTTGGGGTGCCAGCGCAGTGAGCTGTCGACCGCCGTGAGGATCTGCTTGAGCAGCTTGGGCGGGAGCGTGGAGGGCGTGCCGCCGCCCATGTACAGCGTGTGCCAGGTCATCGGCTCGACGGCCGGACCGATGCTCTTGAGGCTGCGGAACACGCGGTCGGCGTAGTTCTTGAGCAGGTCGGGATGGGAAGGCCGAAGGCGCTCGTAGTTGCAGAAGGAGCAGATCGACTTGCAGTACGGGACGTGGATGTAGACGTGGTTGATCGCGTCCTTGCGTCGGGTCTCGTTGTGGGCGGCCTGGCGCCACCGCTCCACGACGGCGTCCTCGTCCATCACGATCTCAGGCCCGTGGACGTACCCGAGGCGAGACGAGTCCTGGAGACCCGCCAGGGTCTCGTACAGGCCGTGCTGTTCCTCTCGCCACCGCATCCAGTCGGTGTCGAGGGGCAGGGGCTCGAATGACATCACCACACCTCGGTGCGTACGGATCGTGAGCGGCCCCCAAGTCTACGGCCAGCCCGAGGGATCGGCAACCGGTGTGACCGGGCGTGGCACGGATGTTCCACGTGGAACATCCCGCGCCTCCTCCCAGACGTGTGTTCCACGTGGAACACCGTGGGCTGGCTGGATCCGTGCGGGCCCCGGCGCTACATCCTTCCGGTCCGCATCCGCGGCAAAGGGGCAGCACTCGCATGGCGCGCATCCTGGCCATCTCCAACCAGAAGGGCGGCGTCGGCAAGACGACCACCGCGATCAACCTCGGCGCGGCGCTCGCGCTGGCCGGGCGTCGGGTGCTGATGGTCGACGCCGATCCCCAGGGCAACGCCTCCAGCGGCCTCGGGTGCGACCGCGACGACATCACGATGGGCCTGTACGACATCTTGCTCGGGTTCCGCGACCTGGAGAGCGTGCTGCAGCCCACCACCGTGGAGGGCCTGGATCTGGTCCCGGCCACGCGTGACCTGCTGGGGGCTGACGTCGAGCTGGTCGACGAAGAGCGCCGCGAGTACCGCCTGAAGAAGGCCCTGGCCGACGCGGACGAAGCCTACGACGACATCCTGATCGACTGCCCACCGAGCCTGTCGCTGCTCACCGTGAACGCCCTCACCGCCGCGGACGCCGTGCTCATCCCGCTCCAGGCGGAGTTCTACGCCATGGAGGGGCTCGGCGAGCTCCTCCGTACCATCCAGGCGGTCAAGCGAGGCCTCAACCCTCGCCTGTCCCGCGAGGGCTTGTTGATCACGATGCACGACGCGCGCAACAACCTCTGCAAGGAGGTCGAGACGCAGGCGCGCTCGCTGTTCGGCGACGAGGTGTTCGCCACGGTGATCCCGCGCAACGTGCGGCTTGGCGAGGCGCCGTCCTACGGTCGGTCCATCCTGGAGTACGATCGTCGCTCCACCGGTGCCGTCGCCTACCAGGCCCTCGCCGACGAGCTGCTGCGCCGGCGTGCCCGCGCCTGAACCATCTCCCCGCGTCCCCGCGAATCCCCGATCCAGGAGAGCGTCCCATGGCCCGCTCACGACTCGGCAAGGGCCTGTCGGCCATCATCCCTGACGACACCTTCTCCGGCGAGGGAAGCAGCCGCGCGGACGCCCCCCGCACCGTGGCGATCGAGGACATCGAGGCGAACCCCGAGCAGCCCCGCGAGATGTTCGATCGCGAAGAGATCGAGTCCCTGCGCGCGTCCATCGAGGTCCACGGCGTCCTCAGCCCCTTGGTCGTGCGGCGCGAGGACGACCGCATCGTCCTGATCGCCGGAGAGCGACGCCTGCGGGCCGCCGCGCTGGCAGGCCTCACCGAGGTCCCCGTGGTGTTCCGGGACGCGCCCGGGGCCCAGGAGCAGCTCGAGCTGGCTCTGATCGAGAACCTCCAGCGCGCCGACCTCGATCCCATCGAGGCCGCCAAGGGCTACGCCCGCCTGGTCGACGCGTATGGGCTCACCCAGGAGCAGGTGTCCGAGCGGGTGGGCAAGGATCGCGCCACCGTCGCCAACGCCATCCGCCTGCTCCGGCTGCCCGACGATGCCCTCGAAGCCCTGCGCCACGGCCACATCACGGCAGGGCATGCCCGCGCGCTGCTCCCGCTCGTCGGGGCCCCCGATGTGCTGATGCAGACCCTGCGCGAGGTCGTCAGCAAGGGCCTGTCGGTGCGGGCCACCGAGTCCTTGGTGCGGGCCCGACGTCCCGACGCCGCACCCAGCGCCCGCGCCAAGCGGGGCACGACCGATCCCGTGTACGACCGCGTCGCCCGCCTGTTCGCCGAGGCACTCCACACCCAGGTCAAGGTCGCCCCGGGCAAGAAGGGCGGCAAGATCACGATCGCTTACGGCGACGACGACGAGCTCGACCGCCTGCTGTCCACGATCCGGAAGGGCGCCTCGACATGACGTCTCGCCCCCGGGTGGTGGGGTTCGCCGGGGGGAGCGGCTCGGGGAAGTCCACGCTCGCCGCCGCGGTCCGCGCCGCGCTCGGGGAGGACGCCTGCGTGATGGTCTCGTGCGACGACGTCTACAAGACGCTGCCCGAGGCCTTTCGCGCCGATCCGGAGGCCTTCAACTTCGACGAGCCCGCCTCCCTCGACATCCCCTTGCTCCAGCAAGCCCTGGACGACCTGCTCGCCGGTCGGGACACCCACGTCCCCGTGTACGACTTCGCCACCCACACGAGGGTGGGGGAGCGAGCCGTCCCTGCGCGCCCGTGGGTGTTGGTCGACGGGATCTTGCTGCTCGCGTTGCCGGGGATCCCTGCGCGGCTCGACCTCTCCGTGTTCGTCGACACCCCCGAGCCGGTTCGCCTGTACCGGCGGATCGTGCGGGACCAGCGGGACCGCGGGCGGGCGCTCCCGGACATCCTCCAGCAGTACTTCCGGACCGTCCGCCCAATGCACGAGGCCCACGTGGCCCCCTCCGTCCAGCACGCCGATCTCGTGGTGGACGGCACGGCACCCCTCGACGCGCTCGTCGCCCAGGTGATGGACGCCCTGGCGCTCCCGCCGTCGACCACCGAACGAGCCGCCCAGCACGATACGCCCTGACCCGTAGGAGGACACCATGGCGGAACCCGGCGCGCCCGGCACCAAGCCCGAGGCACAAGGCGTCCCACCCGAGCAAGGCGTCCCGCGCGAGCAGGGCGTCCTCCCCGGACAGGGGATCCCACGGGGCCAAGGCATCCTCCCTGGGCAGGGTCGCCTCCCTGGCAGCCCAGGGCAGATCCCCAAGGGAAGCCCAGGACAGACACCCAAGGGAAGCCCAGGACAGATGCTTCCCGGCGCCGACAACCCGTGGGCACCAGGGGAGGGGACCGAGGCGATGGACGAGGAGGACACCGTCCTTCCGGCCTCCACCCCCGAGCGCCCCGCGTGGGAGCCGCCGGTCGTGCTGGACCACGAAGACGAGGACGAAGACGCCACCTGATCCGGCGCGTTCCCGTCGCGGAGTCCAGCTTGGCACGACGCGCAGACGTGGCCCTCCAAACCGGAGCGCGGGCGCCACCACCCGGTCGCCCCAGGGACCCGTCCTGGCTACGCGCCGTCGTCCTCCGCGAGCAGGTCCCGCAGCCAGCTCGCCTCGTCCTCGTGCAGGTCGAACGTCTCGGCGAGGTCCGACGCGGAGGGCGGCGACTCCCGTCCCTCGAGGACGGCCACCGCGTCGCCGGACCGAATGGGGGACGTCACCCAGGGAAACGCTGTTTCGACCCGGGCGATCAATGCCGGGTCGGCGGCGAGGACCGGCGAGAGATCCACGCCCTGGGGCGCCCGGCTTCCACGCACGAAGTCGTGGAGGGTGGGGGGTGGCCGCGCCGGGACCTGCAGGCGCACCCCGTCCCGACCCGTCCAGGCCGCCACCACGACCAGCGCGTCCGCCGGCAGGTCTCCCTCGGAGCGCAGCTCCACCTGCATCGCGACCGGTCCCCGCAGCCGTCCCGACAGCGGGAGCAGCGAGCGGGCGCCCAGGGCCCCGCCCGCCATGTCGACGAGCTGCACCGCCGCCCCGTCGAGCAGGGCCCGGGACGAGGTGGGGGTGACGGTGATCTCGCAGGTGACGCGATCGGCGTCGCGTCCCAGGAGTCGGATGTCGAGGGACACGTCCATCGCAGCCTCCCGCCCCACCCTGCACACCGCCCGCGTGGGTGACAATCCCCCGGTTTGCACGCGGGCCTTGCCGATCGCAGCCCCGGCGTGAACGCTCTGGGCTCGACTGGGAGCCTTGTGCGCATCCTCTGGATCCTCGTGGGCCTGATCGCCTGGATCGGCACCGCACCCCTCGCCCTCGCGGCGCCCTCGGCGGGCGTCCCCAGCACCGAGCTGGTCCGCATCGCCGACCCTGGACCACCCGACGTCCCCGAGGGGTGGGTTCGCGTGGATCGCGTCGGCCTCAGCCTCGCCGGTCCACCGTCCGACGCCGCACGTCTCGAGGCCCTGGCCGACCATGCCTCCGAGGCCCTCCCGCGTCTGGCCGATGCCCTCGGCGTGCCCGTCGGAGGACGCATCCACGGCGTGCTGGCGTCCGACGAGACCCTGTTCCACACCCTGCAGCCTGGCCGCCCCCCCGCCTGGGCCGACGCCACCGCCTGGCCTGGCCACGGCTGGATCTTCCTGAGGAACCCAGACCTCCGCGGAGGCATGGCCCGGCCCCTGGAGCAGGTGCTCGACCACGAGCTCGTCCACATCCTGCTCGGACGGGCCTTCGCCCCGGCACCCGTGCCCTCCTGGCTCCAGGAAGGCACGGCCCAGGTCCTCGCCGGCGAGGCCGGACCGGAGCTTCCCGCCCGCCTGCGTCGGGGCCTGGCGGTCACCGGGCGGTCGATGGCCTTGGCCGACCTCGTCCGCGGCTTCCCTGCCGACCCCGCCCGGGCCGATCTCGCGTACGCCCTCAGCGCCGACTTCATCCACCACCTCCGCCGCACCCACGGCGAGGACGCCCTGCGCCGCATCGTCCGCGCCGGTGCCGCCGGTCGAGGCCTGGACGTCGCGCTGCGCGAGGTCACCGGCCAGTCCGTCGACGCCCTCGACGCCGCGTGGCAGGCGACCCTCCCCACCCCCACCAGCGCGTGGATGACCCCCGAGGTGATGGACGCCGCCCTGTGGACCGGGGCGGCCGCCTTGGTCGGCGGCGTGGGGGCACTACGCTTGCTCGGGCGCCGTCGCCGGACCCGATCCGCCCGGGAGGAGGCCGCCTCCATCCGCACCCTCGCACGCGAGATCCTGGTCCAGCGGTCCCGCGAGCACACGCGCTGACCTCCACACCTTGAACGGCCCCCGCCACGGCGCTACCGCCACGGCGGAGGGCCGATGTCGCGCCAACCCGCACCGGACACCCCGGCGCCCCCGATCGATCCCGGCCCGTCCTCCCCGTGGCGCGACCGCGTGTGGTGGCTCGCCGTGGGCGTGGGCCTCCTGCTGCGGATGGTGGGGCTGTTGGGCCTGGAGGACCCGTCGCTGTGTACGCGCGACGAGTGCATCCTGCGCGACGCGGCGCGCGGACTCCTGGCCGGACAGGGCCTCGGACCCGCTCCGACAGGCTGGCTCCCCGCCCCCGGCTACCCGGTGTTCCTCGCCCTGTGCGCGATGGCCTTCGGGCGAATCACCGCGGCCCGCGAGGTCCAGATCTTGCTCACGCCGCTGGTGCTCGCGCTCGGCTGGATGCTCGGCCAGCGGGCAGGCGGACGGGCCGGTGCCCGGATCACCACCCTCGGCCTGGCCCTGCACCCCACCCTGATCTTCTTCACCCTCACCACCTGGACCGAGGCCGCGTACACCGCCATGCTGCTCGCGGTCGTCGCCGCCACGCTGTGGGCGCGCGACGGGCGGGTGGTTCGTGGGGTCCTGCCCGGCGTGCTCTTGGGCGCCACGGTCCTGTCCCGCGGCGTCGCCACCTGGCTGTTCCCGCTCGTCGCCCTCGGCCTGTGGGTGACCGACCGCGACCACACCCCACGCCACCGGGGTCGACGGGTGCTCGCGTTCCTCGCCGGGCTGCTGATCACCGTCGCCCCCTGGACCTGGACCGCCACCCGCGCCCACGGCGGCTTGGTCGTGTCCGACGCCACGGCTGGGTACGTCGCGTGGCTGGGCAACTCCGACTTTCCCCCGGTGACGTACGACCTCGCGATCGGCCCGGTGAACACCGAGGTGTACCTGCGCCGGGTGGGCGGCCGGCCGCCCCCATGCCCCGACGGCATCCCCCTCGCGGTCCGCGATCGCTGCCTGCTGGACACCGCCGTGGCCTGGATCGCCGACCACCCCGGCACCTTCCTCGCCCGCGTGCCCCTGCGGTGGGCGCAGCTGCTCAACCCCCACACCTTCCTCACCCGTCACCTGCGCTGGCAGTACGCCCCGTTCCTGCCTCCGTGGGCCACCGAGGTGCTCGTGTGGCTCACGATGCTCACGTCGCTGGGCATCGCCACGCTCGGCACCCTCGGCGCGTGGGCGCGGGCACGGGGGGCGCTCGGATGGCTCACGGTCGGGACCGTCGTGTACCACCTGGCCGTGATCGGCGGCCTGTACGGCACCTCGCGCTTCCGCATGCCGCTGGAGCCCCTGTGGCTGGTCTGGGCCGCGGCCACCGTGTCCGACCCCCGGGGCGCCTGGGACGCCCTGCGTGCCACCCGCTGGCGGACCCTCGGGGCTGCGATCACCGTGCCGACCGCGTGGATCGGCGGCCGCTGAGCCCGGCGTCGACCCTCCCCATCCCGTGGGCAGGGCCTCGCCCATGCCCCCGCCGTGCGCTGCGTTACGGTCGTCGCGCTGGAGGCTGCATGCGCGCACCCCGTTCCCTGGTCCTCGGCGTGGCGTGGGCCGTCACCGCCTGTGCGCCCGTCCCCTCCTCGGCCGACGGCGTGGTCCCCCCCACGTCCCCCGTGTTCACCGCCCCGACCGATCGATCCGGCGCCCCAGGACCCAGCGGCAAGACCGTACCCTCGGCCAACGCACCCTCGTCGGATGACCCCGTCGAGGACACCGACGCGGCCCCCCTCAGCCCCGAGGAGCAGGCGGTGGTCGATGCGTACGCCGCCGTGCTGGGCCGTCCCGCCGACGGCGACGACGCCGCGGCCACCGACGACGCGCTGCCTGCCTACACCCCCGCGTCCACGCCCCAGGCGGCCCCCACCACGTCCCACGGGTCCACCGGACGCCCCACCGGACGCCCCACCGCGCCGATGGCCGCACCGGGCCTGGTCGAGCCCCGCCTCGTGTCGATCCTGCACGGCACCCAACCACGCCGCGCGGTCCTCGCCCTGGGGGACGGTCGCGAGGTCGTGGTGCGCGCCGGCGCCATGCTCCCCGGAGACGGCGTCGTGGTCCTCGCCGTCGGCACCGAGACCGTCCAGATCGCCGCGGTTCGACCCGACGGCGACAGCGCCGCGATCGCATCCCGCACCCTGTCGCCGATGGTGGATGCACGCTGGACGCCACCACAGCCCGTCCCCTGACTCTTCCGCAGTCCGCCAGTTGTCATGGTTCTACCGTGACTTTCCGCCTGCGATCGAATCTGTTCGCGCGAGAGTCGTGGTTGCAAGGCACTATCGTGGAGAAGCTGCGGACTCTCCGCACTGGGGGCTTCATGGCAGGACACCACACAGGCGAAGACGACGGACTGTCCGTGCCGCCCGCGCCCCATCGGCTGATGCGGATCGTGGATCCCGATCTCGATCAGCCCGACGCCACCGATCCCGGTGAAGACCCCGAGCTGCCGAGCCTCGTTCCGCGCGGCAAGGGCACGCACACCTCGCCCGTGGCCCGGTTCCCGCGGGCAGACGCACCGCCCCCCGAGGCCGACGCGTCCGTCCGCAGCGCCGCCGACCCCACCGACGACGGCCTCCCGGTGCTGATCGCGTCGTCGATCGGCATCTCCGCGCTCCTCGGCACGCTCGCAGCGCTCGCCTGGATGTGGACCAGCTGACGCCGCCGGGCGTGCCCCCGCCCTCGGCTCACCCCCGTCGCGCGTCGAAGAAGGCCTGGATCGCCGCCTTGAACTCCGGCGTCTGCGTGCGCTTGACGAAGGCGTCGGCCTCGGTGCCGATCACCGCGGACAGCGGCCGCTCAGGCCCCTCGCGCAGCAAGCGCTTGCTCTCCCGCACCGCCCCCGCCGGGAGGGCGGCGACCGCCTTGGCCGCCTTGGCCGCCGCCGCGTCTGGATCGTCGACCACCGCGTTGACGAAGCCGTCCCGGACCCCTTCCTCGGCCGAGGCCGGCACCCCGAGCACGAGCAGCTCAAACGCCCGCCGGTGCCCGACGCGCAGCGGGATCAGCCGGCTGCTCCCCGCCTCCGGCACCGCCCCCAGCTTGGCGAACGGCAGCAAGAAGGTGGTGTCGGGCGCACAGTAGGCCAAGTCGCAGTGCAGCAGGACGGTCGTGCCGATGCCCACCGCGGCCCCACGGACCGACGCGATCAGGGGCGTCTCCATCCGCGACACCGTCGCCAGGAACCGCATCACCGGGCTGTCCGGGCCCTCAGGGGGACGCTCGAGGAAGTCCACGAGGTCGTTGCCCGCACAGAACGTGGGCCCCGCGCCCCGGAGCACGACCGCGCGCAGGCCGTCGTCGTGATCAGCGGACACCAGCGCCGCCGTGAGCGCCTCGTACATCCCGTGGTCCAGGGCGTTGCGGGCGGCGGGACGGTCCAGCGTGATCGTCCGAACGGCACCTTCATCGACGACCTGCACATGCTCCGACATGACGACCTCCTGGGTGCCCCGGCCATACCCCACCCACCGGGTTCGATCCCCGGCGTGAAGATCCGAGGCCCCCGCACGTCCCATCGCCGTGCCCCCAACCGGGGACCCGGAGGACCCGATGCGACGCCCCCACCTTCCGTCCATGCTGCTCGGTGCCGTGCTCGGCACCACCACCCTCGCCGCCGCCGCCCCCGGTCGCGCCTTGTTCGCCGACGCCGACGCCCAGGTGGCGTCCGTGCAGGCCGAGACGCGCACCCTGTGGGCCCTCACGCAGACGCTGCCACGCCACACGGCCCAGCCCTTCCGCCAGTCCCTCGCCCGGCTCGACGCGTCCACCCAGGCCCTCGACGCCAGCCTCGACGTCCTCGCCCAGGAGACCCGTGCCCTGCGGCAAGACGCCCGCAGCACCGCGCAGGCCCTCGCCGAGCTCCAGGCCCCGCCCCCCGTCGTCCCCGTGATGGCACCCGCCGAGCTGCAGCGTGCCCTGCGTGCGATGGACCGCGCCGCGTTCGACAAGGACAAGCTGGCGTTGCTGGGCGACATCCTGGCCAGCGGGCCGTGGGTGACGGTCGATCAGGCGATCGCCCTGGTGCGCACGGTGACGTTCGACGGGGCGCAGGTCGACGCAGCCGCGATGCTGTACCCCCACGTCGTCGACAGCCAGGACTGGTACCGCATCTACGACGTGCTCACGTTCTCCTCGTCCAAGGACGACCTGCGGCGCCGCACGACCGGCGGGTGAGCGATCAGGTCCCCGACGCGGTCGACGCCAGCCACGCCTCGAC
>JAUHWK010000615.1 GCA_030424555.1 bacterium
AGCCGTCGAACAGGCTGTTCATCACGCCCTCGCCGCGGGTCTCGGTGAGGAAGAAGCTGCGGAAGCCGATCAGGCCACGGGCGGGGATGCGGTACACGAGGCGGGTGCGGCCCGTGCCCTGGCTGATCATGTTGAGCATCTCGCCCTTGCGGCCCGCGAGCGCCTGCGTCATCGCGCCGACGTGCTCGTCGGGGACGTCCAGGGTGACCTCCTCGTACGGCTCGACCGGGTTGCCCTCGGCGTCCTCCTTCCGGACGACCTCGGGACGGGACAGCGTGAGCTCGAAGCCCTCGCGCCGCATCTGCTCGACGAGGATGGCCAGCTGGAGCTCGCCGCGGCCGTAAACCTTGAAGGCCTCGCGGGACTCGGTCTCTTCGACGCGGAGCGACACGTTGCTGAGCAGCTCGCGCTCGAGACGGTCACGGATCTGACGCGCGGTGAGCAGCTTGCCCTCGCGGCCCGACAGCGGGCTGCTGTTGATGCCGAAGGTCATCCCGATGGTGGGCTCGTCGACGCGCACCCGCGGCAGGGCCTGGGGCTCCTCGCCGGTGGCGAGGGTGTCGCCGACCGTGATGTCCTCGATGCCGGCCACCGCGATCACGTCGCCGGGGATGGCCTCGTCGACCTCCTTCCGCTGCAGGCCGTTCCACGTGTACAGCAGCTGGACGCGGGCCTTGCGGTCGCCCTCGGCCTGGAACAGGGTGGCCTGCTCGCCCTTCTTGAGCGGGGCGTTGAACAGGCGGCCGATCGCGAGACGGCCGACGTAGCTGTCGTAGCCGAGGTTGGTGACGAGCAGCTGGGCACCGTCGGACTCCACCTGGGAGCGACGCGGCGGCGGCACGACCTCGAGGACGGTGTCGAGCAGCGGACGCAGCGAGTCGCTCTCCTCGCCGAGCTCATGGTACGCGAGCCCGTCGCGGGCGGCGGCGTACAGGATGGGGAAGTCGATGTCGTCGTCGTTCGCGCCCAGATCGATGAACAGCGAGTAGACCTCGTCCAGCACCTCATCGATGCGGGCGTCGGGGCGATCGATCTTGTTGATGCACAGGATGATCTTGAGCCCGGCCTCCATCGCCTTGCCCAGGACGAACCGGGTCTGCGGGAGGGGGCCCTCGCTGGCGTCGACCAGCAGGATGGCGCCCTCGACCATGCTCAGGACGCGCTCGACCTCGCCACCGAAGTCGGCGTGGCCAGGGGTGTCGAGGATGTTGATCTTGACGCCCTTGTACCCGACGGCCGTGTTCTTGGACGAGATGGTGATCCCGCGCTCACGCTCGAGATCCATCGAGTCCATGACGCGGTCCTCGACCTGCTCGTGCTCGGCGAAGGCCGCGCACTGCTTGAGCAGGCCGTCGACCAGGGTGGTCTTGCCGTGGTCGACGTGGGCGATGATGGCGATGTTTCGGAAGTCCATGGGACGCGTCTCCAAGCGGAGCGCGCGGCTATCACGAACCCAGGCGAGGCGTCGGAATACACAGGGGAGACCTCACCCCACCGACACACGGCCGCCTCACCCCCCACCGGGACAAGGCCCACCCACAGCCGATCCACGGGGTGTGAGCACCCACGCCACGCTGAGCCGATCCGTCAGTCCACACGACAGCGCGCGACGGGCCGCATGCAGGCCAGCAGCCTCCGCGGCACGCCGGATCTCGGGATCGGACAGCCGCCGGATGCGCCACCGGAGCTGCAGCCACCGCGCCCACCAGCCGTCGCGGGTCACGATGAGCACGGCCACGCCGTCGTCCGCCAGCAGCCTCCGAACCTCGCACAGCATCGGCGCCGGGTCGGGCAGGTGCTCCAGGACGTGTCCCATTAGTACGACGTCGGCCACACCCGCCGCCACCGGCACCGACCGCACGTCCGCTGGGTGAACCCACACGGCGTTCGCCCGCGCGGCATCGGACGCCACGGTGAGCATGCCCGAGGATCGGTCCACCAGGTGCAGCGCAGCGGGCGGCCCGTGGACCCGGCCCCACGCGCGCGACAGCCCCCCATCCCCACACCCCAGGTCGACGACCACCGGGGACCTCGGCGCCACCACCCCCGCCAGCAGGTCAGCGTACGCCTCGTCAAACCCGAACCGGCCCCGGAGGCCCCGCCAGCGCCGCGCAAGCCGGTCGTACACCGTGGTCAGGGCGTCCGACGGCCACACCGACCGCTCGACCACCACCCGCCAGCTGCCCCAGCGAAGCTCCAACACCGGCGCGGGGTC
>JAUHWK010000087.1 GCA_030424555.1 bacterium
CGGATAGAGCGCCAGCGACACCTCCGACAGCGGTGACTCCAGCGACACCGCAGACAGCAGCGATTCCGGCGACACGTCCGACAGCAGCGACACCAGCGACACGGACGACACCGACTCGGCCCCCGACACGGACGACACCGACGCGTGTCCGACCGGGCAGATCCTGGACTGCACGGGCGGCTGCGTGGACAGCGCACGGCTCGGCGACGGCACATGCGACGCGGGCCCCCCGACCGACGCGGACTTCTTCTGTGCCGAGCACGCCTGGGACGACGGCGACTGCACCACCGCGTGCGGCGACGTCCACGAGACCGACGACTCCGACGCGGTCGACGTCCCGTTCGCCGAGTGGCGTGCGACGGCGGACGGTGGCGCGATGCGGGCCCTCGCGCACGGCGGCACCCTGGAGGTTCAAGGCACCGACCGGTTTGCCGTGGACGTGCCGTCACCAGGGTGCGCGTCGGGGACCTACCGGGCCACGCTTCCGGCCGGTCCGGTCGTGTCGGTGTACCGCGATGGCGTCCTGATCGAAGACGACCTCGCGATCCCACGAACCGGCGCGGGCGGTCCGCAGACCGAGGCGTTCTCGTTCGCGCAGGACCGCTCCCTCGACCCGGGTCGCTACGAGTTCGTGGTCACCTACGGGGGCGGAGACTGCGTCGACCACGACTGGGCGTTCACCATGGCGTGCCCCGACGCCACCCCCACGCCCGTCGCGTCCGATGCCGACTGTCCCTCCGGGTACCAACAGGACTGCGGCGGCTTCTGCGTCGACGCCTTGGTGGTCGGGGACGGGACCTGCGATGCCGGCCTGCCCGGGGAGCCCCTGGGCGGACACGTCGACCTGTACTGCCAGGCGCTGGCGTTCGACGACGGGGACTGCGCGAGCCCGTGCACCGACGGGTACGAGCCCGACGACGACGCCCCGACCCCGCTGGCGCTGACCCCCACCGGCACCAGCGCGCCGCCGGGATCGGTCGCCCTGCGCGCCACGGCGACCCCGTCGCTCGCGCCTGGTGACGAGGACCGGTTCGCCTTCGCGCTCCCCGATCCAGGATGCTCCTTCGTCTCCGTGTTCGTGTCGGGTACCGGTGGGGTGATGGAGGTCTCGCGGGACGGCGCACCCGTCGGCGACGCCAGCGGGGCGAACAACCTCGAGGTCTCCACAGGCCTCGGGGATGCGGGCGACCACGAGATCGCCCTGCGCTGGACCGGCGGCGGCACCTGCGCGCCGTACACCCTCACCGTGGACGCGACCTGCCCTGAGCCCGAAGACACCGATGTGGGCGACAGCGACACCGACGGCCACAGCGACACGGGCGGCAGCGACACCGACCCGGACGACTGCCTGGTCACCGTGGACTTCGTCGGAACCATCCCCACCGCCACCGGGACCCCGTTCGGCACCGCGGCCGCGAACGTCCTCGGCACGGGCGTGACGGGCTCGATGACCTACGATCGCTGCGTCACCGACTTCGACGCGCGCGCGCAGGCCGACGAGTACGACCACCAGTTCCGCAACAGCAGCGCCATCACCATCGAGCTCGCCGGCTTCCCCACCGTCGTCACCGGAAGCCCCAAGGCCGTGCTCACCACCGACACCTTCACCGGGTTCACCTGGCGCTACGAGGACGGCCCCCAGCTCAGCGATCCGGTCGACCGCACGATGTCGGTGGGCGGCTCCCCGGTGTCGGACCTCACGATGTCCTGGTCGATCAGCGACAGCACCCTGACACCCCCCGACCCCAGCCTGCCGGCCACCTGGCCATGGCCCGGAACGACGATCGCCGACGGCATCGGCGTGCCCCACACCTTCGCGCTCCAAGACGGGCCCGTGGGCAACCGCCGCGGCACGGTCCTGATCCAGCTCACCAGCATGACCCAGGTGTCGGGGAGCCCATGACCGCCGGCGGTGCGCTACCCTCGACGCCCGCGCTCGCCTCGACCTGGAGATCGGTGATGTCCCCTCGCCTCCCCGCCCGCTGCGCCCTCGTCGCCCTCGTCTGCGCGTGTGCGCCCGCGGACGATGGTCCAGCTGACACCGACGCCGACACCGACCGGGGCCCCACCGCCCCCGCGTCGGTCGACCCCGACCTGCGCGGCCCCTACGCCGTGGGGGCCGAGACCCTCGTGTTCACCGACACCCGCGGCAAGGAGCTCACCGTCGAGGTGTGGTTCCCCGCCGACATCTCCAACGACCCGTACCCAGACCCCTACCCCGAGGTGCCGATCTCCTTGGACGCGCACCGCGGCGTCCCGGCCGACCGTCGGGGGGCCCCGTACCCGGTGATCGGGTTCACCCACGGCCTCGGTGGCATCCGGTTCCAGTCCGCCAGCCTGTGCGAGCACCTCGCGTCCCATGGGTTCGTGATCATCAGCCCCGATCACCCTGGCCACACCCTGTCCGACTACATCGTCGGGTTCGACAGCTCGAAGACCGGCGACGTCATCCTGGAGCGCCCCGGCGACGTCAAGGAGGCCATCGACCACGTCCTGGCGCTCACCGAGGACGACGCGCCCCACCTGGCGGGCCTCGGGGATGCGTCCCGCCTGGGCATCGTCGGGCACTCGTTTGGTGGCATCAACACGCTGATGATCGCGGGGGCCGAGGACGACCTGCCCGGCCTGACCGACTGGTGTGAGGACAACCAAGGCAGCGCCTGCAAGTACATCGAGCGCATCGACTTCGACGCCGTGGGCGCCACCGACTTCGCCGACCCCCGCGTGGTGGCGGCCGTCGCGATGAGCCCCGGGGCCTGGTACGCGTTCGGCGAGGACGGCGCGGGACTCGCGGGCCTGCCACCGACGATGATCCTCGGCGGCGACAAGGACGGCGTGCTGTCGTGGGAGCGCGAGATCGCCCCCACCTACGAGGCCCTCACCGCCCCGCGGTACCTCGCCGAGATCGCCGACGCCGGACACTACGGCCCGTTCTCCGACATGTGTACCTTGCTGGCCACCTTCGAGGACTGCCGCGGCCCCGACGAGGGCTTCCTCCCCGCCGCCGACGGTCAGGCCATCGTCCATCCCCTCGTCACCGCGTTCCTCCGCAAGCACATCCACCAGGACGACACCATGGACGCCTGGCTGTCCCCCCCGTTCACCGATCGCTTCCCCGCCCTGACCTGGACCGCGGATCCGTGAGGGGCTGGGGCTGCGGATGATCTGGTTTCGGAACTCTGGGTCGCGCCACAAGGTACGGACGCCAGCGCGCATCTCTCGCAGCCGGTGGCACGCTTCGACCGTGCTGGCTGGCCATGTCCAAGCGGAGGTCGGCGGGCCTCCCTGCGCGGAGACCGTCATGCTCGATCGCCGCGTGCTCGGGTTGGATCACCCCATGGCGGGCCCCCCCTCCCCGTTCCCGTCCCTCGACAGAAGGCGCCCCCCTGCGGCGACCCTTCCATGAGACGGTTCCTCGAACGCATGGTTCTCGTCATCTCGGACCTATGGGTTCGAGATGGACGTTGCCCATTGCACATCATGGAGTTCCTCAAGGCACATCTCTGGACCGGCGCAGACATCTTGGTGGTCGGAGACTCAGCGGACGCCCAAGCGTTCTGCACATGCCTCGTGAACAACCGGGGTCCCTTCGAACGAAAGCCCCTGACGACCGTCGAAGGCATCTCCACGCTCGATCGCACCGTGCTGGCCCAGCTTTCCGCGATGAGACGGCACACTGCAGTGTTCGCCCATGTGGCGTCCGATGTCGTCCCCATCGAGCGAATGGCCGAGGAGGACGTGCCCTTCGACCTGGTCATTCACGTGGGCAGCCTGGGCGGTGGCGCCCTGGGCGTCACGGCCGTCAAGGGCCTCGACAGCGACGGCCAATGGCAGCGCCTCTTCGTCTGGGAGCACGGCCTGCTCGAGACGGAGAACGGACGTGTGCTGCGCGGTCGCTTCGCCGCAACCGGCGTCCGCCCGGCACGCGACCCCGCTTCGCTCGCGAGCGGCTTTGGCGTCGACGATCGGCTGTTCGAGTGGCGTGGGCCGTGGCGGACGATCTCGTGATGCCCGCCCCCGGGAGCACGCCCTCGACCCCTCTGACCCGCTCCGGTTTCCTGGGTCAAAGCCAGGGTGACGAACTTGCCGTCCTGCCCGTCGCCATCAGGCGTTCCAGACCATGATTCGACTCACGTACTCGGCCGGCGCCCGACCGCCGAGGGCCGAGCGCCGAATAGGGGCGTGTCCCATTGTAGTCCTTCCGCCAGGCCTCGATGATCCTCCGCGCCTCCTCCAGCGTCCGAAACCACTCGGCGTTCAGGCACTCGTCGCGGAATCGACCGTTGAAGCTTTCGATGTCATGGTTCTCCACGGGCTTGCCGGAGGCGATGAAGTCCAGCTGGATGCCGCGTTCATGGGCCTAGAGAGCTGATCAAGAGTCGGGATCGACTTGCTCCGCGGTCTGTGATCTAACCTCCGAGAGGAGGCTGCTCGTGTACGAACCATGGAACCCGCCCACCGAGATCTCTGCCGCGGAATCGAAGGTGCTGAAGCTGTGCAAGCGCCAGAAGATTTGGTCGTTCCTGCGAAACCACCGGGATCGAATCGTCGATGATGAGGTTCGTCAGGCGCTGGCTTCGATGTACGCGGAGAGCGGTCGCGGGAAGCCAGTCTCCCCGGAGCAGCTTGCGTTGGCGATGTTGCTGCAGGTGGCGTTCCATGTGCCGGATCACGAGGTGCCTGTTCTGACCGCGGTCGACCGCCGATGGCAGATGGTGCTCGGGCTTCTTGGCGCTGCCCCCGACGAAGCCGCGTTCAGCCAGGGGACGGTGTACCACTTCAGAGAGAGGGCCCGTGAGCATGGGCTCATGACCTTGCTGCTGGACAAGACGGTTCGTCTCGCGCGAGACACGAAGGGGTTCAGCGCGACGAGGCTGCGAGCGATGGTGGACTCCAGCCCGCTTCTTGGTGCTGGGCGCGTGGAGGACACCTTCAACCTGATTGGAAGGGCCGCCTCGCAGCTTGTGGCGGTTGCCGCGCTGGTCTCGGGAAGGACCGAGGAAGAGCTTGCCGACTCGCTGGCGCTGACCGTGGTGTCCGCCCCGTCGGTGAAGGCGGCCCTGGACGTCGACTGGAGACGACCAGATGCTCGCGACGAGGCACTTCGTGTCCTGCTTGAGCAGTGCGACCGGCTGCGTCGTTGGGTCGAGGAGACCTTCTCCGAGTCCGAGAGAGGCGCACCTCCCTTGGTCGACGCCGTCGACCTGATGGACCGACTCATCGCGCAAGACACGGAGCCCGATCCCGACGCCCCCACAAGCAAGACTCGGAGGATCATCCAAGGGGGACGGGACCGCCAGATCAGCCTCTCAGACCCCGACATGCGTCATGGCCGGAAGAGCAAGACGAAGCTCTTCACGGGATACAAGCGCCACGTCGCCGTGGATGCGGACATCCCAGGCTTGATGCTCTCGGTCGAGGTCATGCCCGCCAACGCGACCGAGCACCTCGCGAGCGAACCCTTGTTGTCGTCGGTGGAGGACCGAGGCTTCCAGGTCGTCGAGCTGCACATCGATCGTGGTTATCTGGCCTCGCCAGCGGTTCATGCGCGTCGGAAGGCGGGAATGAAGCTGATGACGAAGCCACCGCACCATCGGCCGAAGCCGGGCCGACTTGCCAAGTCGGACTTCGAGGTCGACTTCGCATCGGAGTCGGTGACGTGCCCCGATGGCCAGGTCGCGCCTCTCCAAGGGCCGGAAGACAAACGACGAGCTCGATTCTCGAGGTCTGTCTGTACGGGCTGTGCGTTCGCCGAGGAGTGCCTCCCGAAACGGGGCGCGAAGGTCGTCACGCTGCACCGTCACGAGCAGCTCCACCGAGAGATGGCCCAGGAACTGGCGACGGCCGAAGGACGCGCGATGCGGAGAGAACGCGTCCTGGTCGACCATGCGCTGGGTCGGATGGGCCAGATCCAAGGTCATAAGGCAAGGTATCGAGGACTGGAGAAGAACCAGTTCCACGCCGAAGCGTCGGCTGTGGTGGCGAATCTCCACGTGCTGCTGCGGCGGATCTACGAGGAAGCCGCTTGATGACTCTTGGTCAGGTCTCTAGGATCCGCAGTGTAGGTCATGACCAAGGAGGTTGCTCAGTCCTCTCCGAAACAACTCGGGTATTTCAATTCGACGACCTCCTCGCACGCTATCGGTTGGACGGGAACACGACTGCTACGGCAGTCAAGGTCCTCAACGTCCATGGGGACCTCCTCGCCACTGAATCCTCTAACCACGAGGTCCCAGCGTCCCGCCATCGATAGGTTGAACCGCCATGTCCATGCGTCCTCGCGGATCCCTTCTACCTCGACCAAGTCACCAGAATCGCTCAGGGTCGTCGCACGGGCATTCCAATGGCCGGGAGGGGAGAAGTCGAATGGATTCTCCGACTCGGCAAGCCGTCCGATGATGGTGTGCTGACCGGAAGGACAGGGCTCTCCACATCCGAGGAAGGTCGGCCCGATTGCGGTGGCAACAAGCAGGTAGCGGAGTGGAAGCACGGACGCCATTTGCTACTCCCGGCGTTCTCGAAGAGCCTAGCAGGTAGCCGCCGCTGTAGGGCCCCCGGATTCCTGGACACTCGCAGGTGGGTATTCAGGCCGCCGCAGCGGCGCTGGTGTTGAAGGAAGCCCGTACCTGGGCGGGCGTACGGTGACCGTGCTTGCGCACGAGCCATTGGCTGTTGTGAAGCTCCTTGAACTCCTGCCGTGCGACGCGGAGGTCCTCGACGGTGTCGAAGGTCCGCACCCACAGGAGCTGCTCCTTGAGGCGCTTGACGAACCGCTCGGCGACGCCGTTGCATTCAGGCTCGGCGATGAACGCAGGGCTGGAACGGATCCCCAGGAAGCGAAGCTCGTCCTGGAAGTGGTGGCTCATGTACTGGCTGCCGTGGTCGTGTCGGACCGCCAGTCCGTCGGCGACGCCGCGCTCGAAGCCGCCGAAGCACTCGCGGACACCTTGGCGGATGGGCTCGAGGGCGGCGAACCGGTTGCCCTTCTTGGCTGCGTGGATGCCCACGATCTCCCCGGTGCAGTGGTCCACGGCGAGGAAGATGGTCGCGTAGCCCTCGCGCGTCAGCGCTCCGGTGGCGTCAGTGCCCCACATCTCGTCGGGCTGGTCGGTGGTGATCCGCCGGTCGTGTGCCTTGTGGCCTCGGACACGACGTGGATGGTGTGCGGCGGACAGGCCGTGGGCCGACATCAAACGACGCACCCTGCGCTTGGACGTGTACGTCCTGCGGTGCCGCAATCGCGCCCACACCTTGCGGTAGCCTTCCCCATCGAACGGCGACGTCGACAGCACGTCGCGGATCCGCACCACCAATTCGTCGTCAGGGCAGGGCCCGATCGGACCCCGCCGACGAACGGGTGGACGGACCGCTTTGGGGCGGGCACGGGCCGCGTAGACCGTCGACCGAGCGATCTTCCAGACCCGGCAGACACGGGCGACACCGTACGGCTTGTTGGTGGCGGGCGAGCGACGACAGCTCATCGCTTCGACCGCCGACGGCCCAAAGGGTCGCCAGCCTCCATCGCGTCGATCTTCGCGTTCAGCAGCTCGTTGTCCATCGTGACCTGGCCGAGCTTGCGCTCCAGATCCTCGATTCGACTGTCGCGCTGGTCCTTCGCGCGGCTTCGAAGGCCCGACAGTCCGTGTTGCATGAACGCCTCACGCCAACCGGCCAACGTCGGCGCATTCACGCCGAGTTCGCGGGCCAGCAAGTCCAGGTCCCTGCCCTTCAACAGGCGTAGAACCGCGTCTCGCTTTCGCTTGGTCGAGAACCGGCCCCTGCGCAACGACAACTATTCCTCCCCGCGGGCGACAACTAGAATGCCCCAGGGTTGTCGGGGTCGCGGACGACGTCCGCGGGGTGTTCGGTACTCGTCTCGTGGGGCTGTGAGCCCTCGTCGCTGACGCGCTCCTTGGCCGCGTCGGTGCGGTAGCTGCTGCCAGTGAGTTCCAGGATCACCGAGTGGTGAACCAAGCGGTCGATGGCGGCGGCCGTGGTCATCGGGTCTTTGAAGATGCGCTCCCACTCTGAGAAGACGAGGTTGCTCGTCAGGATGACGGAGCGACGCTCGTAGCGCTCAGACAGGAAGGTGAAGAGGACCTCCATCTCGGTTCGGTCCTGTTGGACGTAGCCGAGGTCGTCGAGGAGGACGGCGTCGTAGCGATCGAGTTGCTTGAGGAGTCGCTCGAGCTCCAGCTCCCTCTTGGCGACCAGCAGGCGCTGCACGAGCAGGCTCGTCGACGAGAAGAGGACGCGTCGACCGTTGCGGACGAGTTCGTGTGCGATGGCACACGCCACATGGGTCTTGCCTCGCCCAGGCAGGCCGAAGAGCAGGAGGTTGTCGCCGCGCTCGACGAAGCCGCCCCGACAGAGTCGCGGGAGCGCCTGACGGACCTTGAGAGGCAGTCGGTTGAGGTCGAGGGTCTCCAGCGTTTTGTCACTCGGTAGGCGGGACTGGCGCAGGTGGCGATCCACGCGCCGCTGTCGACGCTCGTCGAGTTCGAGTTCGGTGAGGGCGTGGAGGAAACGACCGTAGGGCCACGCTTGCTTCTCGGCGGTCAGGGCCAACTCTTGCCAGGCGTCCTGGAAGGACGGCAGCTTGAGGCGTCGGAGGTGGTCCGCCAGCTCGGCCGACAGGTCCGTGGTCATCGACCACCTCCACGGAGCAGCGCATCGAACTCATGGAGGTCTGGCTGGGGCACGGACAGCGCGGGTACCTCCGTGGGTTCTGGGTCGTCGATCACACCCCGGACGGCTTCGACGGTGGGCTTGTCGCCGGCCTCGAGAAGGAGACCGAGAGCGGCCTCGACGTCGCTCTCGTGGGTGGAGGCTGCGAGGTGCAGGAGGCGCAAGTAGGCGAGGTCGGAGCGTCGCGTCGGCTCGGCGCCCGCGAGGGCATCGTAGGCACGTCGGAAGACCGGGCTCGGGAAGAGGTCGTCTCGGTAGCGGTACCGCGCGAACGCCCCAGGCTTCTTGACGAGCGACCAGATGACATGGCGGTAGTCGATGCGGTGGTGGTGCACGCCATGTAGACGGGGCGCCGCCAGCTGCTTCGCGGTCCCCAGGAAGACCTCGATGCGATCGTCGTGAACGCGCACGCGCACCCGCTGGCCGATGAGCCTTGAGGGCACGGAGTAGGTGTTGCGCAAGACGCGGACCGTCGACCAGCTGGTCACGCTGACGTCGATGACGCGGAACGAGGGACGCCGATCGACCTGGAGCGTGGCCATCGCGGCGAGCTCCTCGTCCAGGCGCGCCCGGACCGAGCGGTTCGCGCGGGCCGCAACGTCGCGAAGGAAGCTCTGGTAGGCGGCGACGGACTCGAAGTCGGGGCTGCCGCGCAGCAGGAGGTACTGCGTGACCTTCCTCTTGAAGGCACCGTTGGCCGACTCCACGTCGCCGTTCTGCTCCTTCTCACCGATGCCGGTCGTCCTCGGCTTCATGCCGAGGTGGGCCATCAGCGCAGCGTAGTTGTCGTTGAAGGCGCGCTTGCCGCTGGACAGGTCGTGGGTGGCGGCCGTCGAGTTGTCGGTCTGGTGCCACTCCGGCACGGCGCCGAGTTCGAACAACGCGTTCTGCACCGTGTCCGACAGGGCCGCCATCGACTCCGATCGGCACACCGTCGGCCAGCGCCAGTTCGAGTAGGGCAGCACCGTCAAGCCGATGAGGTGGCCAAACGCCTCGCCCGCGATGGTGACCCCGAGACTGCCCGCCCGGGTGAAGTCCGTCTGTGCCGCCTCTCCGGGCCGGTGCGCCTGGGGGAAGAAGACCTCTCGTGGCGGTCCGTCCGCTGCGCGCCACCGTCGGACTCTACGCTGGAGCGTACGCAACTGTCCCTCGCCGTAGCGCCCGGGGTACTGATCCGTGAGCCACTCGAAGAGCGTCTTGGCCTCGAGTTCAGGCGCCGCTTCGAGCATGCGCTGAAGCGTCGGCCAGTCCGCCTTGAACGGATCTTCTCGGGTCCTCCACGTCCTGGGCGCTTTGCCCTCCGAGGGGAGCTTCTCCCGGCCACGCCAACGGCGTGCGGTCTTGCGATCCATCCCGGCACGGGCTGCGGCCAGACCAAGTCGCCCGTGGTCATCCAACTCCTTCATCAGCTTCCTCACCTGCGCGTCCGTCACCATCGCCGGCCTCCCCGTCCCGAGGGGCCAGTACTGAGGATCCGGTCACGCGATCGATGGGGCGAAATAGTTGTCGCCGGTGGGGCATTCTAGTTGTCGCTGGCCAGGGGGCCGATCGCGATCGCGCAGCTGGGTCACACCCTCGCGGACATCACGGGCGTGCGGTTGGCGCGCTCGTCATTCTGGGATCGCTTCACCCCCGCCTTCGCCTCCCTCGTTCGAGAGGTCCTGGACGAGGCCGTCTCGCGGGCGCGGACACGCGATGCGGAGCCACCGCCAGGCGTCTTGTCGGGTTTCCGCGACGTGCTCGCGGTGGACGCCACCGTGGTCAAGGTCGACGATGCCTTGGAGCACGTGTGGCGAGGCACGCGACGAAACTCGGCGAAGGCAGCCTTGAAAGTACATGCCTGGGTGCGGGCGTTCACCGGCGAGCTGCTCAAGTACAAGATCACCCCCGACGCGTACGGCGACGCGCGCGCCTTCGGCGTCGACCACATGCTCTCCGGATGCCTGGTCCTCCTGGACAAGGCCTACTCCTCCCCGAGCCTGTGGCGCCGCATCGACAACGTTGGAGGCTACTTCCTGACGCGACTCCCCCTGGATCGCGATCCTGAGATCCAGCGCGTCCACCGACACCACCGCGGTCGGACGAGGAAGGTCGTCGGCCGGCCGCTCCGTGCGGCCCTCAAAGGCCTCCATCGCCAGTTCCTCGACGTGGATGCCCGGTTCCGCTGCCGGGTGCGACGCTACATGTGCGCCAAGAACCGCTGGACGGCCGAGGACTTCCGCCTGATCGCCGTTCGACGGCGCAACGGCACCTACGAGGTATTCGTCACCAACGCTCCGCCGCACCTGCTCGCTGCTGAGCACGTCGCCGACACCTACCGGCTGCGCTGGGAGGTCGAGACGTTCTTCAAGTCCACCAAGTCCGGCTCGGGTCTCCACCAGCTCCCATCGGCGAAGGAGCACATCGTCCAGGCCCTCATCGATGCGAGCCTGCTGCGCGCCACCGCCGCGATGCAG
>JAUHWK010000616.1 GCA_030424555.1 bacterium
GCTGTTCTCGACCGGCGCGTCGGAGATCCTCGAGTTCGACGCGCCCTGAGTTCTTGCAAGACGTGCTCCAGAGGCGCGACCGGGTATCAGTCTCGCGTCACGACGTCGCGGCCGACGACCAGATCGACGGCCTGCGCCCCTCCCCGGGCGACGATCGGAACCCACGTTCCAGGCACGAGCTCGAAGGCGTGGGGGGCCTTGCGCAGGGCGGACGCGCGGGAGGAGACGGTGGGCTTGACCACGAGGTTGTACCCGCGCTGGTCGAGGTAGCCGCGGGGCGGACGGCGATCGTGGCCCATGCGGCGCTGGGCGTTGGGGCCCACGTCATCGTGGCGGGCGATCGTGTGGTCGGTCAGGCCGAGGATGTCGATCAGGGCGAGATCGTCGAGGTAGAAGCCGATGACCCCGATGCTGCTGGCCTTGGTGACGGCCGTGGGGGCGAACAGGACCTCGTCCTCCACCGCCCGGAACGCGCCGTACCGGTCGAGCATCATCTCGGCGAACAGGGCGTGGGTACGCTGACGGGCCGCGATCGCGTGGTTGGCGAGCCAGTCGCCGAGCTGTTGGTGGGGCCACACGAGCAGCGGGGCACCGGGGACGGCCCACAGCCACGGGCTGCGCTCGGTCGTGATGGGGACCTTGAGGCGGTACACCATCGACCGCACCTCGAACGCGCCCTGGTCGTGGGCGAGCGGTAGCGCGAGGCCGTACACGACACAGGTGGCCGTGATCAGACCCCGTGCGAGGGTGCGTCGGGCCGCGGGAAGTGCGGTGCGAACGCGATCGGCCAGGGCGCCGATGCCGTCGGCGGCGAACACGTACAGGACAGGCCACACCACGTCGAACATGCGGAACTCGAAGTGGTCCCCGCCGATCTTCACCAGGTGGAGCAGGTACGGGCCCATCCAGGCGGCGGCGAACCAGCCGAGCGTGTCCTCGTCCTGGGCGCGACGCCAGGCGCCGAGCAAGGCGAGGGGGACGGTGAGGTACAGCGCGTGCTCCAGCGAGATGTACCCGACGAACGCCGCGCCAGCGTCCCACCAGTCCCGGACGTTCTTGGCGTAGTACGTGTTGGGGAGCCACTCTCCGTAGTACGACCGGCGCCACAGCAGGTGCGACCCCACCAGCAGGCCAAACGGCACCCCGAGCCGCAGCGCGTTGCCCATCCGCAGCGCCCCGTCGCGCCAGGCGCGCCAGGCCCACACGACCATCACGGCGGGGCCGAACAGCAGGGCCTCTGGGCGCGTGAGGGCGGCGAGGCCGTAGGCGGTGCCGGCCGCGATCGAGCCCCGGTGGGACCGGTCCCCGTGAGCCCACAGCAGGCCCAGCGTGCACAGGGCGGTGAACTGGCGCATCTCCAGGCCGGAGCTCGCCCACACGGCCACGCTGCGGTTGGTGCCCCACAGCAGCAGGGCGATCGCGACCAGCCCCGCGCGCTGGCGGCGGGTGCCGTCGTGGTCGGCGGGGAGGGTGCGGGCCGCGAGGGCGGCGATCGTCAGGCCGAGGACGACGGTCCATCCGAGGCTGAGCCACACGGACGCGGACTCCGGCCGCCAGCCGAGCGCCCACAGGCCCCCGATCTCCAGCGCCCACAGGAAGTTCGTGTAGCCCTCGACGTACTCCCCGACGTTCCAGACCAGGCCGTCGCCGCGCAGGAAGTTGCGGACGTAGCGGAAGGTGATGAACGCGTCGTCGCACACGAACCAGTACCGAAACGCCCAGGCCACGGGGATCGCCACCAGCAGCAGCACGGCGGGGAGCGGAAGCCCGAAGCGGGGGGAGGGGTCGGATCGCATGGTGGTCCCTGGGGGCCCGGGTGCGCGCGCAGCCCAGGGCACGCGGTGGGGCAGACGGGCGGTCCTCACACGACCGGGCACCCGTCGCACGTCGGTGTCAGGCGAGCTTGGTGGCGACGAGCCCTTGGGGGCCGGTGATCCGGTCGATCACCGACGCAGGCGCAGGACCGATCGCCAGGGCGGTTCGGGTGGGGACGCCGTGGAACTCCGTGCGCCCGGCGTCCGTGATCAGCGCGTGGGGGAGGCCCGCTTCGACGGCCAGCGCATGGGCGCGGAGCAGGGCGGCCTCGTCGTCGACGCTGAGGACGATCTTGGGACAGCGCCCGGTGGCCCACGCGTGCATGAACGGGTCGACGGGGATCACGAGCTGATCGGGTGGGGCGTCGGGGAGGGCGCGCCGCGTG
>JAUHWK010000088.1 GCA_030424555.1 bacterium
GGGGTCCTGCGCGATCATGGGGATCTCCGTGGTGGGTTCGGGGTAGGGCATCGGTCCGAACCAGTGGGTGCAACCTACGGGATCGTCTGTGACCTCACCATGGGGGATCCTGCCCAAGATCTGCCGGATCCTGCCAGGCGCGGCAGGGTCGTGTGGGATCGCTGGCCGATGCTTCGGCGCGGCCCCTCACGCGAACAGGGTGTCGAGCCAGGTGGTGACGGCCCGGATCCGGGGCGCGTCGACCAGGGCCTCGGGCACCGCGCGCCACAGTGAGCGGGGGGGCACGGCCTCGTCGACGATCGACAGCCCAGACGCGTTCGCGATCCGCCGAGGCACCACGCCGAGGGCCTGTCCGGAGAGCACGAGGGCGTCCGACACCGCCATGCTGGTGGTCGACAAGACGGGGCGTCCGCCGAGCGTCCGAAGGGCCGTGTTCTCCACGCCCTTGGTGTCCATAAACCCCACCATCACCACCGGGCGGTCGGCCGGCGGCAGCGCCAGCACCTCGGGGCGGGCGGCGATCACGAGCGCGATCTCGGTCAGCTTGCGCGCCACCAGGCCCGCCTGAACGGGTCGCTCCATCCGGAGCGCGACGTCGGCCCGTCCCCGGAGCAGGTCCACGGTCGCGTTGGTCGCGTACAGCTCCAGGGCGAGGTCGGGGTGGTCGCGGTGGAGCGTGGGGACCGCCGGAACGATCCAGGTCGACAGGACCGAGTCCAGGCCGGTCAACCGCACCGTGCCGTGGACGTCCCCCCGCGTGCGGTCCAGGTCGTCTCGAAGCCCCCGCACCTCGCCGGCCATCGCAGCACACCGGCGCAGGACGGCGCTCCCAGCCTCGGTGGGCGTCCAGGACTTCGGCGTGCGTCGAAACAGGACGACGCCGAGCGTGTCCTCGAGCGCGCGCACCCGGCGGCTCACGGTGGTGGGGTCGAGGTCGACCGAGCGGGCTGCCTCGGACAGGCGGGGGTGCTGTCCGACGGCGAGGAGAATGCGGAGGTCACGCCAGTCCACTGCTGCACTCCTGCCGTTGGGATCTGCATCGGGCGGTGTGTGCGCAGCGATATCCGGAACGGAGGAGGTGCGTCCTGGAGCTGGTTCATCCCGATGGCACGGTGTTGCACGGCACGCTGGTGGAGGGCGGCGGACGGGGCATGGTGGTGGTGGCGGGGGCCACGGCGGTTCCGCATCGGTACTACGCGCCGTTCGCGGCGTGGATGGCGGCGGAGCACGGCGTGGACGTGCTCTGCTTCGACTACCGGGGCGTGGGGGCGTCGAGGGTGGACACGCTCCGAGGGTTCCGGGCGGGGTACCGAGACTGGGCTTCCGACCTGGCCTGCGCGGTGGACTGGGCGGCCGACCGCGGGCCCACCGTGGTGGTCGGCCACAGCTTCGGGGGCCATGCGTTCGGGATGACGCCGGCGCACGCCCGCACCCAAGGCATGTACACGTATGGATCCGGATCGGGATGGCATGGCTGGATGACCCGGGCCGAAGGCGCGAAGGTCTGGGCGCTGTGGAACCTGGTCCTGCCGCCCCTGGTGGCGTGGCACGGCTACCTTCCGTTCTCGCGGCTCGGCATGGGCGAGGACTTGCCGCGGGGTGTCTACGCGGACTGGCGCCGATGGTGTCGCCATCCAAACTACTTCTTCGACGATCCCGAGGCGGAGTTCGTCGACGAGTTCGCGCGGGTCGAGGTGCCGGTGGTCGGGGTGAACAGCCTGGACGACGACTGGGCGTCGCCGCGCAGCGCGGAGGCCCTCCTTCGGCACTACCCGAAGGCGGAGCGCGTGGTGGTGGATCCCGCCGAGGTCGGGCTCCGCGGGATCGGCCACATCGCCTACTTCCGGCCGACCCATCGGGTGCTCTGGGAAGGGGCGGGTCGGTTCGTGCGGGATCGGCTGGAGGCCGTCGCGGCGTGAGGCCGGTCTGAGAGACGTCCCCTCAGCGGGGCACGGCGGGGGGAAGGGCGGGGAAGCCTTCGCTGGGTGCGTCGCTGCTCAGCGTCAGCATGAACCGGAACAGCGCGACGATCTCCTCGTCGGTCAGGCCGATCGCCTGCATCTCCGGCGACAGGCTGGGACGGGTCTCGAAGGCGTTGTTGTAGTGGTCGAGCACCTCGCGCAGCGTCGCCATGCTGCCGTCGTGCAGGAACGGGGCGCGCTGGGCGATGTTGCGCAGGCCGGGCGTCTTGAAGGCGTACCGATCGGCAGGGTCGCCGGTGATCTCGAAGCGTCCGAGGTCGTCGCCGGCGGGCAGGCCGATGTCGTGGAAGCGGTCGTCGGTGAACCGCCAGCCCGTGTGGCATGCCTCGCAGCGGCCCTTGCCGACGAACAGCGCGAACCCATCCTTGGCCACCGGCGGAATGGCGGACTCGTCCCCCTCCACCCAGCGGTCGAACGGCGACGGGGGGGAGACGATCGTGCGGACGTAGGTGGCGATGGCCTCGGCGAGGGTGCGGGTGGACAGGCCGCGCTTGCCGAACGCGCGCTCGAAGGCCGCGACGTACGCCGGAACCACGGCGAGCTCGGCCATCAAGGCCTCGGGATCCTGGGCCATCTCGTCGTGGGCGGTGAGGGGGACGAGGAGCTGCGCTTCCAGCCGGTCGACCCGGCCGTCCCAGAACAGCGAGGGCGCCCAGGCAAGGTTCTCCAGCGTCGGGGTGTGGCGACGCAGCCGGGTGCCGGCGGTGCCGATCCCGGTCGGCTGTCCGTCCTCCCAGCCCATCCCGGGGTGGTGGCAGGTCGCGCAGGACAGGTTGTTGTCCTTCGAAAGCCGGGGGTCGAAGAACAGCTGTCGTCCGAGTGCGGCCTTGGCGTCGGAGTGTGGGTTGGCGCGCGGGTGGGGGATCGTGTCGGGACGGAGGAAGCGGCTGCGGGCGTCGGGAAGGTCGGGGCAGACCGGCGGGAGCCCGGCGATCAGGGCGAAGGTCTCGTCGAACTGGGCCGCCCGGGCCGCCGGCATGGGCTCGCCGGCGATCTGCGCGTACACGCCGAACACGGAGCGCCCGTCGTCCCCGAAGAACAGGACACCTTGGGTGGCGCCGCCGCGGCCTGGGAGATCGACGGCGTAGATCGCGGAGATCAAGTCGGCGCGGATGTGTGCGTCCACGCCGTCCACGCCCTTGTGCTCGGGCTTGATGTCGAAGAAGGCGTCGCCGCGCGTGTTGGGCGCCCAGGCGGAGACGGGGTCGTAGAACTTGAACACGTGGTCGCCGCCGGCGGTGAGCAGGAAGGTGACCGTGCCCTCCCACTGTGCGATCGAGTCCCAGATCTGCTTGAACAGGTGGGCGTCCGTGCCTTGGGCGCTGCCGCCGTACAAGCCGGAGACGTACGTCATCTCGGGCAGGTCGAGCACGCGGCTGCCGATCGGGGGTGGTGCCCCGGGGGCCCGGGCGGCGAACGCCTGGATCGCGTCTCGCTGTGCGGGCGTGGCGCACGCGGGGGACGGAGCGGGGTCGGGCGCAGCCCACACCGCCGGGGACGCCAGCAGCGCGCACGCGAGGAGGAAGGGGCGACGACAAGCCATGGGGCGTCCTGCGGCAGGGCGGTGCCGTCGGGGCGCCGTCCCGGGTTCGGTGGGAGGGCGGGCGACCCTACCGGCCGGAGCAGGCCTGTGGAGGATGGGCCTCGCGCGGGATCGAACAGGGGTCGTGCGTGTCATGTCCTGCCGATCTGGCGTGCCGCGCCACGGCTACCTGGGCGGGTCGAGGGTGGCCTGCCACCGCGCCACCAGCGTCCGGCGGGGGAGGGGGATCGCCGAGCCCGTGCGGGACGGGTCCGGGATGGATAGCCAGCCTTTGGCGTCGCGCGGATGGGACCGCGCGGGCCGACAACCTAGGGGGGTCACCATGCGTTGGTGGTTGGGGTGTGCCGTGGTCCTTGGACTCGGCGGCTGTGAAGGACGGTACGTGCCGTCCCTGCTAGAGGGGCAGGTCCCGTCCGGGACGGTGACGGGTGGGCCCTCTGGGGTCTGGCATGTGCTCAACGCGTCGGGAGACACGGTCCTCGCGCACTACGACTTCGACAAAGGCACGGTGTCCACCTACGACACCACCGGCGAGATCTGCGGTGCGTTCGTTCGTGTGGACTTCGTCTTCGAGACGAGCGGGAGCGGCTCGGGCACGCTCACCCTGGTGTATGGCGACTTCTTCAACTGGAACTTCTGCGCATTGCCGGATGGCGAGTGGTGCAAAGAAGACGACGGTCCAACGGGATCGACCGAAGAAGTTGCGTTCGAACGGGTCGGGCCGGACGAGGTTCGAATCGGCGAGAAGACGGCGTTCAAGGGCGTGGGTCCACGGAGCACCGTGGGCCGATTCGAGCAGGGGCTGGCCATCGGATGTGACGTGGCGTCGGCCGAAACCTGTGCCGGTCTGGAGGATGTCTCATGCGACGATCTGTGATGGCGGTGGTGGTGTCGGGCTGGGCCGCTGGATGTGCCGGTCAGACTGAGTTCGGGCTGTTCACTGGCTCCCTGTACGATGGCCAGGCTCAGGCCGAGCTGTGGGTCGGACCGCGCGCGGGAGAACCGGCGGACGTGTACGAGTACCGAGGACAGATCACCTTGGGAGGAAAGGGCGTGGCCTTCGTCCTCGGTGAAGGCCGGGACACCACGGAGCCAGGACTCGAGGTGTTCCGGTTTTGGTACGACGACGAGGTCTGGGTGTACGGCGCCAATGTGATCGACGCCGCGCGCGATCTCAAGCGCGGCAAGCCCACGAAGGGGTGTTGGGGCTTCGAGGGTGCGGACCCGGTCGTGGACGCCGCGGATCATGATGACCTCAGGAACCCGTGCATCGCAGCCTGGGAGTCGCTCTACATCGAGGAGGAAGATGCCTGGTCCGTCGCGTTCGTCGAGTCGTCGTTCCTGCAGATGCTGCACAACACGGACGGCGCGAACACCGAAGGCTTGGGCGATCGGCTCACCCGGGTCGAGTAGGTCGACGAACCGGTCCGTTGCGCAGAGGCCTACGCGAACGCGGCGGGGGCACGCGGGCGGACCATCGCGAACTGTCGCGCCGTGACGAACCCGGCGCTGCCGAGGTCGGGCCACGGGAGCGCGCCGAAGGCCTCGGCCAGCGCCGGGGCTTCCTCGCCGTCGACGGTGGTCGAGTACGTGGGCGGGTGCTCGAACGATCGGGAGACGGCTGTTTTGAGGCGCCGGGGTGAGGGTCCTCGACAGAGCGAGGCCACGGTGGCGTCGAGCCAGGCCTCGTGACCGGCGGGTTGGTCAATCCCGGACGCGCCGAGCGCGGAGACGCTCACCCAGCCGCCGATCCACCCGTCCCACAGTGCGGCGTCGGGTCCGACCAGGGTGCGATGTTCGACGGCCTCCGAGGCGGGAAGTCCCCACAGGGCGGAGGCGAGCACGTGAAAGTACACGTTGCAGAACAGCTCCAGCCCGTGGTCCAGGGCGGCCCGCGGCTCCCCGCCCATGCTGGCAAAGGTCTCGTACAGCACGGTACCGTCCGGCAGGTCGGCCGCGAAGGACAGCAGCAGGCCGAACGAGAGCTGGTTCTCGATGCCGAACGCGGCGCGGCCTCCGGCGGGCCCGATGCGCACGTGGTCGCCCGCGGGTTCGACGGGGATCCCGTGCTCGTGCGCGAGGTGGACGAGAAAGGCCGACATGTACTGCTGTGCGGAGATCGGGGAACCCACGGCGCCTCCCGGGAACGCGCCGGACGGTACCATCCGTGGTGGTTCGCGCGGGTGGATGAACCGGGGACGGACGGCGTGCCACCGCGGGTGGGCGGCGGATCCGGGCCTCTCGACGGAAGCAAGGCGCGCGCCGCGGTCGCCTGAGCGGGGCCGCAGGCGTCGGGGCGTGTCATCGAACCGCCCGGTCCACGCCACCGGGCGCCGCCCCCGTTAGGCACCGCCGGGAGGATCGCTCTGGCCACGTCGGACACCAGCACCAAGGCCGCCCCACGGGCCGTGATCGCGCCGGGCGTCGATCGGTTCGCGGTGGCCGTGTACGATCGGGCGCTGTTCGTGGCGCGCTTCTTCCTGGAGCTTGTCCGTCCGCCCTGGCACGTCCGGGCCGTGATCGACCAGTGCATCGAGGTGGGCATTCGCTCCCTGCCGCTCGTGTCGCTCACCGGGTTCGTGATCGGCATCGTGTTCACCAAGCAGTCGCGCCCGTCGCTGGAGGCGTTCGGTGCGTCGTCCTGGCTTCCGTCGCTGATCACCATCGCGATCGTGCGGGCGCTCGCGCCGCTGGTCACGGCGCTGATCTGCTCAGGACGGGTGGGCTCGCAGATCGGCGCCGAGCTGGGCTCGATGCGGGTCACCGAGCAGATCGACGCGATGGAGGTCTCGGCGATCAACCCGTTCAAGTACCTGGTGTTCACGCGCACCCTGGCCACCACGCTGATGGTGCCCGCGCTCACGATGTACTGCGGGCTGATCGCGATGGCGGGGTCCTTCCTCAACATCACCACCAACGAGAAGACCAGCTTGTCGGCCTTCTTGTGGGACGGCTTCTCGACGATCTCCTTCCTGGACGTGTGGTCGTCCCTGGCCAAGGCGATCGTGTTCGGGTTCACGATCGGGATCATCAGCTCCTTCCAGGGCTACCACACCAAGGGAGGGACCCAGGGCGTGGGGCGCGCCGCCAACCAGGCGGTCGTGTTGTCGATGTTCGCGATCTTCATCGAAGAGGCGCTGATCGTGCAGATCATCGGCGCCCTGCGAGCGATGTGAGATGGGCGGGCCTTCAGGAGATCCGGCGATCGTCCTGCGGGGCGTGACCAAGTCCTTCGGGTCGCTGCACGTGCTGCGGGGCGTCGACCTCGACGTCCACCGCTCGGAGAACGTGGTCGTGCTGGGCAAGTCGGGCACGGGCAAGTCGGTGCTCACCAAGACCATCGTGGGCCTGCTCAAGCCCGACGAGGGCACCATCCACGTGCTGGGCCAGGACGTCACCACCCTGCGTCCCCGGGAGATGGACGCCCTGCGCGTGCGCATCGGGTACTCGTTTCAGCACAGCGCGCTGTACGACAGCATGACCATCGCGGAGAACGTCGCGTTCCCGTTGATCATGAACGAGCCCAAGACCCCGCGGGGAGAGGTCGCGGACCGGGTGGACGCCGCGCTGGAGTCGGTCGGGCTGCTCAACGCCAAGCCCCAGATGCCGGCCGAGCTGTCCGGTGGGCAGCAAAAGCGGGTCGGCATCGCCCGGGCGCTGATCCTCGAGCCGGAGGTGATGCTGTACGACGAGCCCACGGCCGGGCTCGATCCGCTCACCTGTGGCGAGATCAACGACCTGATCGTGCAGGTGCGGGAGTCTCACCAGACCAGCGCGATCGTGATCACGCACGACCTGGCGTCCGCCAAGCACGTCGGAGACCGCGTCGCGATGCTGATCGAGGGCCAGATGATCGGCGGCGGCACATTCGACGAGCTGTTCGCGCTCGACCATCCCCAGGTCCGCTCCTTCTACGCCTACAACTTCACCGACCAGGACCCGACATGAACGGAACCAGCCGACGCGCCGTGTTCGTGGGGTTGTTCGTCGCGGTGGCGCTCGCCATCTTCGGCGGTGCCATCCTCGCGGTGGGCAGCCTGCAGAACGCGTTCACCCCCAAGATCGCCGTCCACGCCGTGTTCAAGGACGTCGGCGGGCTTCAGTCGGGCCACAGCGTGTGGTCGTCGGGCCTACGGGTGGGCGTGGTCCAGAAGCTCGCGTTCGTCGAGGCCTCCAAGGTCGACGTCACGCTGATGCTCAACAAGGCGGCCGTGCCCTACATCCCGGGCGACTCCCTCGCGACGGTCGGCTCGGACGGCCTGATCGGCAACCCGATCGTGGTCCTGTCGGACGGCACCCCGGGCAGCCCGCCGGTGCAAGAGGGCGCGATGCTGGCGATCGGGGACGCGGTGTCCACCACGGAGATCATGGAGACCCTGCAGAAGAACAACGAGAACCTCGTGGCGATCACGGGCGACATCAAGGCGCTCACCGCCAAGATTCGGGCGGGCGAGGGCACGCTGGGCCGCCTGCTCAACGAGGATGCGCTGTACACGCAGGTCGAGGCCGCCCTGGCGGACGTCAAGGCCGCGTCGGCCAACGCCGAGCGCCTCACGGCGTCGCTGGCGCGGTTCTCCGACCAGCTCAACGAGCCCGGTCAGCTCCCGTACGACCTCGTCCACGACGAGGAGATCATGCCGTCGGTGCGGGCCGCGGTCGCCTCGCTGGAGCAGACGGCCGCGAAGGCCCAGGAGCTCGCCAGCGGGCTCGCCGACGACATGGCCGACCCCAGCACGCCCGTGGGGGTGCTGCTCAAGGACACCGATGCGGGCGGCGACGTGAAGTCCACGCTGTCGGAGCTGGAGCGCGCGATGCACCTGCTCAACGAGGACCTGATCGCGATCCGCAGCAACTTCCTGTTCCGCCCGTACTTCCGCAAGCAGGAGCGGGCGGAGAAGAAGGCCGCGCGGGAGGCGGAGAAGGGCGAGTAGGCGTGACGGGGCCCTACTCGGCCACGACGCCGAGGGCCTCGAGGGCGGTGGCGGCGGGGATCCCGAACGCCAGCCCCTCCATGTGCTTGCCGACCACCTTGAAGCTCATGAACGCCAGCCAGCGGCCTTGTGTGTCGACCAGGGGACCGCCGCTGTTGCCGGGGCTGGTGGCGGCGTCGGTCTGGACGGCGCGTAGCGACTCGTGGACGTCGCGATAGCCGCTGACGACCCCGCGGCTGACCGAGAAGGCCAGGGCCTCGCCCGCGGGCGCGCCGATCGCGTAGACGTCGGTGCCGATCGACGGCTCGGCCTTGGGCGGTGCGACGCAGCCACCGCTGGCGTCGTCGAAGGTGAGCAGGGCGGCGTCGAGCTCGGGCGCGACCCGGACGACGCGGGCCGTCCGCCACTCGCCGCCTTCGAACCGGACCTCCACGCGCTCCGCGTTGCGGACGACGTGGAACGCGGTGACGGCGAACCCACCAGGCGACACCCGCGCGCCGGAGCCGATGCCGGACTCGGTGCGAACCAGGACGCTGGCGGCGCGGGCGCTCTCCAGGTTCGTGGCGGGGCGTCGGCAGCGAGGCACCGCGATCGGCCCGCGTCCGATGTGGGCGGCGGTGCTGGTGGCGGCGTCCGCGAGCGCCTTGGTGAACCCGGACTGGCCTGCGATCGACTGCAGGGCGTGGCGCAGCAGCTGGGCGGCGAACACGGCGGGCTCGTCGGGGGGACCCTCTCGATCGGTGCCGGATGCGCCGCGGGCGACCACCTCGTTCCAGCGGTCGCGCAGGACCCACCGCACCCGGATCCGCCCTGCCATCGCCGCGTCGTTGGAGACGATGGTGAGGCTCTCCAGGTCGATCTCCAGGGCCAGGGTGTCGGCGCGGACCCCGTCGGGAAGCAGCGGCTCCAGCACCCCCCGGACGAGTGCGCCGAGCGCGTCCTCCGTCCCAAGCACCTCGCCCCGGCGGTGGGTGGTGTCGGCCTTGCTCCAGGGCACCCGGTCGAGCAGCTTGGTGAGCTTGGCGGCGGGGGCCTCTCCGGGGAGGTGGACGCCCACCATCTGGTCGGCCTTGCCCGGGTCCACCCGGATCCCCTCGAACGATCCCGGGGACATGGAGGCCACGGCGGGGGCGGTGGCGACGGGTGCCGCATGGGCCGGCGATGTCGCCAGCAAGAAGGCGAGAAGCATGGTTGGATCCCCCACGAGGTGCCGGCCCGTAACGCCGTGGCGTGGTGGGTTCCCGCGGTCGGGTGCCGGATGTCGTGGGCCCTTGCACGCTGCGGTCCATGACCCGGGACGAGGGGGTGGGTAGGGGAAGACGCGGCGGCCGCCCTCCGGGCGCGGCGTGGAGGAAACATGCCCGAGGAAGCGTACATCTACGACGCGGTGCGCACGCCGAGGGGGCGGGGCAAGCCTGGGGGCGCGCTGCACACCGTTCGACCCATCGCGCTGGCCTCCACGGTGCTCTCGGCGATTCGAGACCGCCATCCTGGCTTGGACCCGGACGGCGTGGACGACGTGGTGCTCGGCACGGTGGAGCCCCACGGAGAGCAGGGCGGATCCTTGGCGCGCACGGCGGTCCTGGCGACGGGCTTCTCCGAGCGGGTCGCGGGCGTGCAGCTCAACCGGTACTGCGGCTCGGGGTTGGAGGCGGTCAACCAGGCGGCCGCCCGCGTGCGATCGGGGTGGGAGGACCTGATCCTGGCGGGCGGGGTCGAGTCGATGTCGCGGGTCCGCATGGGCTCAGGCGGCGATCCTTGGGCCAATGATCCCGTCACCAACTACGCAACCGGCTTCGTGCCCCAGGGCATCGGCGCCGACCTCATCGCGACGCTCGAGGGCTTCTCGCGTCGGGACGTCGATGCGTTTGCGGTCCTGTCGCAGCAGCGCGCGGCGGAGGCCTGGGCGGAAGGGCGCTTCGCGCGGTCCATCGTGCCGGTCGTCGACGTGGCAGGCCAGGTGGTGCTCGCGCGCGACGAGCACATGCGCCCCGGCACCACGGTCGACAGCCTGGCCTCCCTCAAGCCGTCCTTTGCCGGGATCGGCAAGCAGGGGGGCTTCGATGCGGTCGCGCTGCAGAAGTACACCCGGGTCGAGCGTATCGAGCACGTCCACCATGCGGGCAACAGCTCGGGCATCGTCGACGGCGCGGCCCTCGTGCTCGTGGGCAACGCGGCGGCAGGTGCGCGCCATGGCCTCACCCCGCGTGCCCGCGTGGTCGCCACGGCGGTAATCGGGGCCGACCCCACCATCATGCTCACCGGGCCCGCCCCGGCGTGCCGCAAGGCCCTGGCCCGCGCGGGGATGACGATGGACGACATCGATCTGGTGGAGATCAACGAGGCGTTCGCGTCCGTTGCGCTCAAGCTCATCCGCGACCTCGACGCGGATCCGGAGCGCACCAACGTCGACGGGGGTGCGATCGCACTCGGCCATCCCCTTGGTGCCACGGGCGCCATGCTGGTCGGCACGGTGGTCGACGCCTTGGAGCACCGCAACCTGTCCACGGCGCTGGTGACCTTGTGCATCGGCGGCGGCATGGGCATCGCCACCATCATCGAGCGGGTCTGAGGAGGACCGATGGACACCGAGACGCTTCACGCCACCCTGGGCGACGACGGCATCGTGGTCGTCACCCTGGACGATCCCTCCCGGTCCGCCAACACGATGCGG
>JAUHWK010000089.1 GCA_030424555.1 bacterium
GGGCAGGTCGACACCGACGTCCGCAAGGACTCGGGCGCGGTCCACGAGGCCCACGCGCTGTAGGCACCCGCCACACCCTGTCGCGCCGGGCCCGGGCATGGCGGGCCACGGTTAGTCCCTCGCCGGCCAGGAGGGCGCGATGAACGCGGTGCGGGATGTGCGGGCGATGCTGCGGTTGCTTCGAGATCGGGGCGACGTGGCCGTGATCGAGGCCGAGGTCGATCCAGATCAGGAGCTCGCGGAGATCCACCGTCGGGTGATCGCGGCGGGTGGGCCGGCGCTGTTCTTCGCGAACGTGCGCGGCCACGACATGCCGGTGGTGACCAACCTGTTCGGGACCGCCGAGCGGGCGATGGCGGCGTTCGGGCGGGAGCCGATGGCGTTTGTGGAGCGGGCCGTCAAGCTCGCCACGCACGACTTCCCACCGACGCCCAAGACCCTGTGGGGCTACCGCGACGTGCTGGCCCGCGGCGCCCGCCTGGGGACGACCTCGGTTCGGCGCCCGGCGGTTGCGGAGGTGGTGGAGGATCCACCCGCCCTCGATCGCCTGCCGATGATCAAGCAGTGGCCGCAGGACGGTGGGTTCTTCGTCACCCTGCCGCTGGTCTACACAGAGCACCCGGACACCGGGGTGCCCAACCTGGGTATGTACCGCATCCAACGCCACTCCCCGACCACCACCGGCATGCACTGGCAGATCGGCAAGGGCGGAGGCTTCCACCACCTCGTCGCCCAGGAGCGGGGAGAGGACCTGCCGGTGAGCGTGGTGGTGGGCGGGCCGCCCGCGCTGATCCTGTCGGCCATCGCGCCCCTGCCGGAGAATGTCCCGGAGATCCTGCTGGCGTCGGCCTTGCTGGGCGAAGGGCTGCGGGTGTCCAAGGGCCACGCCGTCCATCCGTTGGTCGCGGACGCCGAGGTGATCTTGCACGGCCGGGTGCGCCCCCACGACGTGGCGCCGGAGGGTCCATTCGGCGACCACTACGGCTACTACAGCTACACGCACGACTACCCGGTGTTCCACGTCGACAAGGTGTTCCGACGCCGCAAGCCGCTGTGGCCCGCCACGGTGGTGGGCAAGCCGCGCCAGGAGGACCTGTACATCGGAGACGTGCTCCAGGAGCTGCTCAGCCCGCTGTTCCCCATCGTGATGCCCGGCGTGCGCGACCTGTGGAGCTACGGCGAGACCGGCTACCACAGCCTCGCCGGTGCGGTGGTGCGGGAGCGGTACGGGCGCGAGGCGATGGTCAGCGCGCTGCGCATCCTGGGAGAGGGCCAGCTGTCGCTCACCAAGTTCCTGTGGTGTACCGACCAGCCCGTCGACCTCAAGGACCCCAAGGCCGTGCTGCCGGCGCTGCTGGAGCGGTTCCGTCCGCAGACCGACCTGTACGTGATGAGCAACCTCAGCATGGACACGCTCGACTACACGGGCCCGGCGGTCAACGAGGGCAGCAAGGCGATCATGATCGGGGTGGGTGAGCCCTGGCGCACGCTGCCACGCGCCTTCTCCGGCGATCTGCCCGGCGGGGTCACGGACGTCGCGGTGTTCTGCCCGGGGGTGTTGTGCGTGTCGGGGGCGTCGCACGCCCGCGATCCCTCCCTCGCGCAGCGGGTGGCCCGGGCGCTTCCGGACTGGCCCCTGATCGTCGTGTGCGACGACGCGACCCACACCGCGTCCACCAACACGCGCTTCCTGTGGACCACCTTCACCCGCATGGAGCCGGCGCGGGACATCGCGAGCTCCGGCACGCGGGTCCACCGGCACCACCTGGTCCACCAGGGGGCGGTGGTGATCGATGCCCGCGACAAGGAGGGCTACGCCGAGGTCGTCTCGTGTGAGCCCCGCATCGCCAAGCGCGTCAGCGAGCGGTGGTCGACCTACTTCCCCGAGGGCGGGGTCGAGATGGGCGACGGCGACGCCGGACACCTCGACCAGGCGTAGCAGCGGTCGGCTTCAGTCCTGGTTCTTCGGCCGGTCGGGGGGCCAGACGAAGAACGCGACGAGGAAGGATCCGAGCGCGACGGCGGCCGGGCCATTCTGCGGCCCGAGCGGGAACTGCTTGGCCTTGACCGGCAGCGTGGCGAGGTACGCGAGATCGTCGCGGAACCAGAAGAACCACGCGACGACGCAGTACAGCGCGACCAGGACGAGGGCGATGCCGATCAGCTTGCGGACGCTGTCCATGGAGACCTCCCGAGGGGGGTGGAGGGTTGGTGCGCCAAGGGCGCCGTGGGGTGCGCCGGGCCAGCATCCCACTGGACGTCACCGACCGTCAACGCCGAGTGCCGCCCGGCGCTGGGATTCCAGAACGCCGTCGAGGAATCGGATCGCGTCGTCGGCTCGGCGTCGACGCTCGATGGCGTCGCGAAGTCGCCCAAATCGGTACTCCGCTCGAATCGCCGCATCGGGGTCCTGATCGCGGAGGGTGGGAAGGATCATGGCCTGAAAGGCGGACCATGCGGCATCCCAGCCCAGGCGTGCCCGCCCTCGGTCTCCCTCCGCGGTGGCGGCGAGCACATCCTGGAGCATGTGCTGCACGTCGGCGATGCGCTCGGCGCGCTCGAGCGGGTCGTCGGGGATGGCGGGGACCACGGGCACGGACGAGGCGTCGATCGAGGGTTCTGGGGCGGTGGCGCCCAGGCCGTCACACGCGGTGACGAGCGCCAGGGACCACACCGCGATCACCGTCCGCACGCGCGCCTCCCGAGGTCGGACCCCCGAACGCCGTGGGTCACCGGATGGACGTACCCACCGTACCGGGTGACGTCGACGGCTGGGCAGGCGCCCGACGGAGGAATGGTGGATCGCGGGGCATGGAAGGAGCTGGTGAAGGACTGGGCACTCGCGGGCGGGATCACGCTCGCGGTGCTCGTGGGCTGGCGGATGATGCAGCCCACCCCGGTGACCACCGGCCCCGCCCCCGCGCTCGAGGCCCTCGATCCCGAGGGTGGGTCGTGGTCGCTGGACGATGCGACCGCCGACCTGGTCGTGGTGAACTTCTGGGCGACCTGGTGCGGTCCGTGCCGCCGGGAGATCCCAGAGCTGTCCGCGTTTGCGGCGGCCCATGACGACGTGGAGCTGGTGGGGGTGAGCGTGGACCGGGAGCTGTCGACCGACGCGATGGCGCGGTCGGCCGCCCGCATGGGCATCACGTACCGGGTGGTGCACGACCCCGACCTCGTCGCGGCCGGGGCATGGGGCGTCACCGGCTACCCCACCACGTTCGTGCTCGATGCCCACCGCCACGTGGTCGCCACCCGCTACGGCGCGCTCACGCAGGCGTCGCTGGGGGCGATGGTGGAGCAGGCGCGGCACGCCCACGGCCCGGTCACGCGCTGACCGCGAACCAGACCGACACCGCGATCACGCTGGCGACCACCCCGGCGAAGTCGGCGGTGAGGGCGGTGGCGAGGGTGTGGCGCACACGGTGGACCCCGATGGCGCCGAAGTACACGGCCAGGACGTAGAACGTGGTCTCGGTCGACCCCATCAGCGTGCTGACGAGCATGCCGGTGTAGGTGTCGGGCCCCGCGCCGGGCTCCTGCATGGTCGCGACCATGATCCCCAGCGCACCCGAGCCGGACATCGGCCGGAGCAGGGCCATGGGCAGGGCGTCGGCGGGCAGGCCGAGGGGTCCGGTGATCGGATCGAGGGCCCCGACCACGACCGCGAGCGCGCCGGAGGCCTGGAACATCCCCACCGCGGCCAGCACCGCGATCAGGTACGGGATGATGCGCACGGCGAGGTCCCAGCCTTCCTTCGCCCCTTCCACGAACGCGCTGTACACCGGCACGCCGCGCCAGGCGCCGAGGCCGATCACCGCGGCGGTGAGCACCGGGATGACCCACGGCGCGACCACGTGTCCAAAGCGAAGGGTGAGCGGGACACAGGCCACGAGGCACGCCACCGCGGTCCAGGAGGCCCACGCGGGCCAGGCGTCGGCCGCGTCCTCGGGGGTCCACGACGCCGGCTCGACCAGGTCCTCGGCGGGGGTCACCGCTTCGGCGGACCGGACGATCCGTCGGGCGAGGCTGGCGACGGCGATCGCGACGGTGGTGGAGCACAGCGTCGCGAACAGGGTGGTGGGGAGGATCGCGGCGGGCTGCGTGCTCCCCAGGGTCTCGCGCATCGCGATGACGCCGTTGGGCAGCAGGGTGACGCTGCTGGTGTTGATCGCCAGGAACAGGACCATCGAGTCCGTCGCCGTGCCCCGGGTGCGGTTGAGCCGGTCGAGCTCCTTCATCGCGCGGATCCCAAAGGGGGTCGCGGCGTTGCCCAGCCCGAGCAGGTTCGCCGACAGGTTGAGGATCATCGCGCCCATCGCAGGGTGGTCGGGCGGGACGTCGGGGAACAGTCGGACCATGATCGGGCGGATCGCGCGCGCCACGGCGGCCATCGCGCCGGCGTGCTCGGCCACCTTCATCAGCCCGAGGAAGAAGGCCATCGCGCCGATCAGGCCGATCACGAACTCCACCGCGCCGCGGCTCTTGGAGAGGATCGCGTCGGTGAACGCCTCCATCGGGGAGGAGGGGGCCTCGGCGGCCGGCGGCGGGTTGGCGTCGCGCAGGCGCTGGACCTCGCGGGCCAGGGCGGCGACCGTGGGATCGGCCGCATCGACCGGCAGGGCCTCCACGGCGACGGGCTCGGGTGCGGGCGGCGGAGACCAGGACACCTGGCGCACCGCGGTGAACGCGAACGCGAGGAGGATCAGGGCGGCGAAGACGCGGTTCATCGTGGGCGACCGGCGGTGGCGGTGGGCGTCAGGTCCTGTCCACGCGAGGCGGCGGACGACGGACGGGTGTTAGTACCGCGTGGAGAGCCCGAGGCCCGCCTGCGCGTGCATCCCCAGCGTTCCCCGTCCTCCATCGTCCGTTCCCTGCTCCCGGGCGTCCCACGCGCCCTTGGGGGCCGACCGGCTGGTCCACCGCGGCCTCGTCAGCACCGGCGTGGTCTGACGTGGCGTCTGGTGGCCTCCGTCTTGCTGGGGGTGGCGGCGGTGCTGGGGGGCTGCGTGCCCGCCATTCCGGTGGAGCTCACGCCGTCGTCCGACACGGCCTCGGATCCTGGCGCCAGCGAGTTCGTCGCCACCTGGCGGGACGGCAGCATCACCCGGGCGCAGGTCGAGGAGCGGGTCGCAGACGAGCTCCGCCGGATGCGGATCGCCTACGAAGTGGAGCGTCACGATCTCCTCCACCGCACGCTCGAGGGCATGCTGGAGGAGCAGCTCCTGGCCGACGCCGCCACCCGGCGGGGGCATGGCTCCATCGGCGAGATGCTCACCGAGGAGATCGACGCGCGCATCGAGGCGCCGGACGAGGCCACCCTCCAGCGGGCGTTCGCGCAGTTCCGCACCGACGTCCCGACCGCCACCTACGAGGCCTCCCGTCCGTACCTGATCGGCGAGCTGCGTCGGCGCGCCGCGGAGGCGCGCCGCGAGGCGTTCCAGGACCAGCTCCGCGAAGAGCTCGGGGTGAGCGTCCACCTGCCCTTCCCCGACATCCCTCGGGTGCAGGTGGAGCAGGATCGGTGGGACCCCACGGTGGGGCCCGACGACGCGCTGGTCACCATCGTCGAGTTTGGTGGCTACCAATGCTACTACTGCAAGCGGGTCCATCGCACGTTGATGGAGGTGCTCGAGCGCTGGCCGGACGACGTCCGCCTGGTGTTCAAGGACTTTCCGCTGGCGGGGCACGAGGCCTCCCACCACGTGGCGTACGCCGCCCACTGCGCGGCCCAGCAGGGGCGGTGGGCAGAGATGGCGGAGCGCCTCCTGGAGAACCAGGGCCGGCTGGATGCGGCGCGGGTCCACGGGCTGGCCGAGGGCCTCGACCTGGAGCCGGACGCCTGGGACGCGTGCATGCACGATCCGTCGTGGGGGGCCCGCATCGATCAAGACGTCGCGGCGGGGCGTGCGGCCGGGGTCACCAGCACCCCGACCTTCTTCGTCAACGGCCTGATGGTGGTGGGGGCGCTGGATCGGCGGCGCTTCCACGACGTGGTTGCCCAGGAGGTCGCGCGCGCCAAGGGACGCTCCGCGCCCTGATCGTTGGCACCTGCGCCATGACACGGCGGCCCAGCGGTCGCGATCCGTGGAGGATGGGTCGCGGCCGAATCGAGGTTGCCGCGGTACACCGGCCGGGCGCACCGCCAGCACTGAGACCCGACCGCTTTGTCGTGGTACCGTCATGGGGCCTGCGCACCCTGGGAGCCGATGTCGTCACCCGTGCCGGACGTGATCGGGCCTTACCCGGTCGTGCGACCCATCGCGCGAGGTGGGATGGCCGAGGTGTTCGAGGTCCGCGACCCCGCGAGCGGGGAGCGTCGGGCGCTCAAGCTCCTCACCGAGCTCAAGACGTCGCTCAAGCGCTTCCAGCGTGAGTTCGAGGCGATGACCCGGCTGAACCACCCGGGCATCGTCCGGGTGTACCGCTACGGGCTGCACAACGGCACGATGCCCTGGATGACGATGGAGATGCTCGACGGGCGTCCGCTCCAGGAGCGGATGGCGGAGGTCGGGCCCCCCGGCGACGCGCAGCGCACCCTCGAGGTGATGCGGATCGGGTTCCAGCTGTCGAGCGCGCTGCAGTACATCCACGACCGGGGCCTGGTGCACCGCGACCTCAAGAGCGCCAACATCCAGGTGCTGCGGGATGGCCGGGTCAAGCTGCTGGACTTCGGCACCGCCCACCTCGTCGATCCCCTGGATCGGATCACGCAGGAAGGCGACTTCGTCGGCACGTTCTCGTACGCGGCGCCCGAGCAGATCGTCGGGGCCAAGGTGGACCACCGGGCCGACATCTACTCGTTCGGGGTGCTGCTGTACCGGCTGCTGACCGGACGCCGCCCGTTCAAGGCCAAGGATCCCCACGAGGTCGCGCGCATGCACCTCGAGGACGAGGCCGTCCCCATCCTGGACCTCGTCCCCACGCTCCCCCCCGCCCTGCAGACCCTCGTCCAGCGGATGATGCAGAAGAAGCGCAAGCAGCGCCCTGAGCGGGCGGAGGAGATCGGCCGGGAGCTGGAGCAGATCGCGGGCCAGACCTTGAGCCTGCCGGGGTTTGGGCTCGCGGTGTACGACGACCGCAGCGTGGGACGGGTCGAGGACCACCAGCGCCTGTGGTCGGTCCTGGACGAGAGCGCGCCGGGCCACACCGTGGTGGTGCACGGGGGCGACGCGGGCGAGCGGATGCGGTTCACCCAGCAAGCGGGCCGCGACGCGAGCAAGCGAGGCTGGACCGCGATCGGCTGTGCGCCGGGCGACGATCCGGCGGCGGAGCTGGCGCGTGCCCTGAGCATGTTGGTGATCGGCGACGACGACGAGGCGCGGCCGATCCGTGCCGTGCTGGAGGGGGCGTGGGGCCCCCGGGTCGAGGTGGTGCGTCCGCTGATTCCCGTGCTCGCGGCGCGTCTTGCCGCGGCCCGGACCCCGGTGCTGTTCGTGGTCGATGAGCTGCCCTCGTTCGGCGCCCTGGAGGTCGAGACGATCAGCCGCCTCGCGCGGGAGGCCCGGCGGCGAGACGCGCCGCTGCGGTTGCTGGTGGGCTCGACCACCCCCGAGGCGCCCGCGGTCGATGCCCTGCTCAAGAAGGCCCAGTCGGGCACCCAGCTCGGGCTGTTCGGGCTGGACGCGCGGGGGACGGGCCTCGCGGTGGCAGAGCTGCTGCATCGTCGACCGCCTCCGCCGGGCACCGTGCGGCGCCTGCTGGCCGAGACCGGCGGTCACCCGTCGCTGATCCAGGCGGTGGTCGCCGAGCTCGTCACCCAAGGGGGGATCCGGGTCCGGGGTGCGAACGGCGAGCGGATCGTGTGGGCGGTGGAGGGCGATGCGGACGAAGCGCTCCCCGAGCCCGTGCGCGAGTCCCTCGAAGAGCGCCTGGCGGCCTTGTCGGTGCCGGAGATCCGGGCGCTTGAGGTGCTCGCGGTGGCGGGCGGTGAGACCGCCTCGCCGGTGATCGCGCGGGCGATGGGGGTGCGCACGGAGCAGGTGGACCTGTTGCTGGCGGGCCTGGTCGAGCAGGACATCGTGCAGTGGGAGGGGTTGCCGGCGTCGCCCGCGGTGATCGAAGACTCCTTGATGGTCCGCTGGATCGACGAGACGGTCACGCCGGTGCGCCGGGTGGTGATCCAGGGCCTTGTCGCCGATGCGGTCGAGATGCAGCAGCCCACGGCGGCCCAGGTCCGGGTGCTGGTGGGCGTGGGGCGGTACGCGGTGGCGGTGCAGCGCGCGATGACGGTGGGCGCGGCGCTGTTGCGGCGCGGACGGGCTGCGGACGCGGTGGAGCTGCTGGAGACGGTGGCCCCGCACCTCGACGAGCCACCGCTCACGGACGCGCACCGGGTTCGCTACCACCTGCTGTACGCTGCGTGCTTGCACCGAATCCGGCCGATGGACCCGCGGACCGCCCGTGCCGTGCAGGCGGCGGAGGCCCTGGCCACCGACGACGCCTCGCGCGCGTTCGTCGCGTTCGAGCAGTCCCAGCTGTTTGGAGCGATCGGCCACTACGCCAACCAGGTCAAGGCGCTCCAGGCCGCGTGGGCGCACCTGGAGGACGAGGCGCCCAGCCGGCTGCGGGGCGACATCTGCCTGGAGCGGGCCGAGGTCCACATGGTCCGGGCCGAGCTCAAGGAGGCGCGGCGCTGGTACGATCAGGCGGTGGCCGATGCCCGCGAGATCAACGACCGCGAGGTGTACGACCGCGGCCGGGTGGGGCTGGGCAAGCTCGCGTTGACCGCGGCCAACGTCCAGACCGCGGAGCGCTTGTTCGCCGACGTGGTCGAGACCGAGAAGAACCACCCCGATCCGGCGATCCGCCACCTCGCGCTGGCCGGCTGGTCCACCGCGCTGCGGTGGCAGGGGCGGTGGTCGGAGGCGATCGAGCCGCTGTCCAAGGCGGTCGCGGAGGCCCGCCTGAGCCAGTCGGTCACCAGCTGGGTGGCGGTGGCGGTGGCGGCGGCCGGACTGGAGCTGGAGCTGTTCCGCCTGGGCCGTGCGCAGGAGTTCGTCGAGGAGATCCTGGAGGCCCTGGGGCCCGGCGAGCGCCTGGAGAGCCGCATGCAGGTGCGGCTGATGCAGGGCCGGATCACCCTCGCGTCCGGGCAGGTCGCGACGGCTGGGTTCCAGCTCGCGGAGGTGGTCGACCAGTGCGACAAGGCCGGGTTCGCGGTGCTGGCAGCCCTCGCCCGCGCCTTCCTGGGTGAGGTCCGCATGCTCCAAGGGGCCGACACCGAGGCCCGGGAGCTGTACAAGAAGGCGATGATCTCGCTGATGACGGCCGGCGATCAGCTCGCCCTGGCCGAGGCCGCGATGAGCCGCTCGCGCGCTGTGGGCGTCCACGAGGATCCGGCCAAGGTGTTCATCCTCGTCAAGAAGCTGCCCGAGGACGTGCTCCAGCCCCTCAGGGTGGAGCGCTTGCTGGCGGTGGCCCGCTGGTCGCTGCGCAAGCAGGGCAAGTCGGGGGCGCGCCGGGCGATCGGGGACGCGAGCGAGGCCCTGGCCGCCTTGGTGGAGCACCTCGACACCATCGAGCAGTCCGCGATGCGGGTGCATCCCTGGGCGCACGAGCTCCGGCGCGCGTCGGAGTAGACGGGCCCGCTGCGGAGGGATCCGCGGTCGACGCCGACACCGGGCGAGGCGCCAAGGGCTCCACCCGGCTAGGCCGCGGGCATGGAATGGCACTCTCTCCCCCCGCGCGCCCGCTGGTTGTTCCACCTCCAGGCCCTCAGCCGGTACGTCCTGTTCTGGCTGCCGGCCACGGGGGTGGCGGCGGTCATGGCCCTGCCGATGTTCTCCTGGACCACGGTGGTCGGGATCGCGGCGGCGTGGCTGGTGTTTCAGCTGGTGTGGGCGGTCTGGATGCCGTCGCTGTCGTGGGCGCGCTGGGCGTGGTCGATCCGTGAGCACGACCTGCTGGTCCATCGGGGCGTGCTGATCCGCGCCACCACGGCGGTCCCCCTCGCCCGCATCCAGCACGTGGACACCCGGCAGGGGCCGCTGGAGCAGCTGTTCGGGTTGGTGCGGGTGACGGTGTCGACCGCTTCGGGTGGGGGGCCGGACATCACGCTGCCGGGCCTGACTCGGGACGTGGCCGAGGACCTCCGGGACCGGCTGGTGGTGGCGGCGGGGCAGGGAGACGACGGTGTCTGAGGAGGCCATGGGCCGCGAAGCCCCTTGGCAGACGCTGCATCCTGCGAGTCTGGTGGTGAACCTGGTGCCCCGGACGTGGGGGCTCGTGCGGGGGTTCTGGCCGTTCCTCCTGGTGATCATCGCGGGGGGCACGGCGGACGGCACGGTCCTCGCCGACCTGACCCTCCTGCTGTGGTTCTTCCTGGCGGCGGTGGCGAACACCGTCGTGCACTGGGCCACGCTCCGGTACCGCCTCGCGGACGGACGCCTGGAGCTGCGGTCGGGCTTGTTCAACCGGCAGAAGCGGACGTTCTCTCCCCGACGGGTCCAGCACGTCGAGGTCGTTCGCAACGTGTTCCACCGTGTCGCGGGCCTGGCCGAGGTGCGCATCGAGACGGCCTCGGGCGACGAGGTGGAGGGGCTGCTGAGCGCGCTCACGGAGGCCGAGGCCAACCGGCTGGTGGATGCGCTGCAGGTGGCGCGCGGCCTGCAGACGGAGGCCGAGACCGACGAGACCCCGGTGCTGCACCACTCGCTGGACGATCTGCTCCGGTACGGGGCGTCCTCGCTGCGGCTTGGCTGGGTGTTCCTGGCGTTGGCGGTGGGGTTCGAGACGTGGCAGTCCATGCTGATCGGGGGATCGGACACGGCGGTCGACGCCGTGGAGGGCCAGCTCGGGGCGCTGTGGAACCGCCCTGGGGGCACGGTCGCGCTGGTGGGGGTGGGGCTGTTGGTGGTGGTGGCGAGCTGGATCGGGGGGATCGTCACCTCGGTGGTGCGCCACCACGACCTGACGGTGGTGAAGACCGCGGACAGCCTGGTGGTGCGGCAAGGCCTGTTCACGACGCGTCGGATCGAGCTGCCGCTGGCCCGGGTGCAGCGGGTGCGGGTGAGCGCCTCCTGGCTGCGGCGGGCGCTCGGGTTCGGCTCGGTCGTGATCGAGACGGCGTCTGCGCAAGGGGCGGTGCAGGGCTCGGCGCGGTCGGCGGGGGTGGTGCCG
>JAUHWK010000090.1 GCA_030424555.1 bacterium
CGGGCCGCTGGGCGTGCAGCCAGGTGAACACGGTCTTGCCGGGCTCGATCGCCTCGCGGTGGTTCTCGGAGAAGTAGCCGACGCGCACGTTGTGGCCCCAGAAGACCTCGCCGGCGCGCGGGGGGAGCTCCTCGACCAGGGTGCGGGCCAGGGTGGTCTTGCCCATGCCGCTGGCGCCGACGATCGCGACCTTGTCGCCCCGGCTGATCCGCCAGTGCTGCGGGCCGAAGATGGTCAGGTCGTCGAAGCCCTGCTCCACCCCGCGCATCTCCAGGACGTCGCGGCCGCTCTGCTCACCGGCGGGGAAGCGGATGTAGGGCCGGGCGATGTTGCTGCGCTTGATCTCGTCGGGCCGGAGCTTGTCGATCTGCTTGGCGCGGCTGCGGGCCTGGCTGGCGCGGCTTCCGGCGCTGAACCGCTGGAGGAAGTCGTTGAGCTCGGAGATCTTCTTCTCCTTGGCGGCGTTCTCCTTGTCGATTCGGCCGCGGACCTCCGCCTTGTGGCGGACCATCTCGTCGTAGTTGCCGGGGTACGTGATGATGGTCTGGTAGTCGATGTCGGCGATGCGGTTGCACACGGCGTTGAGGAAGTGCCGGTCGTGGCTGATCACCACGAGCACGCCCTGGTAGGACTGCAAGAAGTCCTCCAGCCACCGGATCGCGTCGAGGTCGAGGTGGTTGGTGGGCTCGTCGAGGAGCAGGGCGTCGGGGCTTCCGAACAGCGCCTGGGCCAGCAGGACCCGCAGCTTGAGGTCGCCCTGCATCTCCTTCATGGGGATCTGGTGCATGCTCTCGGGAATGCCGACACCGGCGAGGAGCTTGGCGGCCTCGGGCTCGGCCGTGTAGCCGTCCTCCTCCGCCACCACGCACTCGAGCTCGCCGAGCTTGTCGTTGTCGTCGTCGGTGAACTCGCCGCGGGTGTAGATCTCCTCCTTGCCCTGCATCGCCTCCCACAGGCGCGCGTTGCCCATGATCACGGTGTCGAGGACGAGGTGATCGTCGAACGCGTAGTGGTCCTGACGCAGCCAGGCCGTGCGCTCGGGCCGGCGGACGTGGCCGCGGTCGGTCTCCTCGGCGCCGATGAGGATCTTCATGAACGTGGACTTGCCGGCGCCGTTGGGCCCGGTCAGGCCGTACTTGTTGCCGGCCGAAAAGGCGACGTCGACGTTCTCGAACAGGGTGCGGCCGCCGTAGCCCTTCACGACATCGGAGACGGTGATCATCGATCCTCCTCGCCGCCTGTCCGGGGAAGGCCCGGGGCGGGATGGTGTTCGGGGGGCGCCGACGGCGGACAGCGAACCGGCGTGGCGTCGTGCGCGTCCGGCCGGAGTCGGAGGATTCCGGGGCCGCGCGGCGCGCGGGCGTAACGGGGGACGACCCCTCGGTCACGCCCCGTCGCGCGGTGTTTCCCGTGGGCACCGGTCCGTTTCCGTCACGGCGCTCGATCCCAGGTCGCCCAGCGGGTACAACGAGGGCCCGGAGGTCCCGTGAAGCTCGCCGCCCATCCCCTTGTCGTCGCTGTTGCGCTTGGCCTGTTGCCTGCGCACGCCTTGGCCGAGGAAGATGCGGGGGAGCGCCGTCGCGACGACAGCCTCGGCACCGGTCCCACCCCCTGTGCGGGGTGCCCGGAGGCGGGCGACGACGTCGCCATCCAGGGCGTGCTGGACGCGCTCCAGGCCCTGCCGTCGGAGCTCGAGGGCTGACCAGGTCAGGGCGGACCCGTCGAGGGCTGACCAGACCAGGGTTGAAGAGGCCGCGGTGACACCGGGACCGGGTCGACGAGGTTCGGGTCGACGCTGCGGGATGTCGTCGAGCCCTGACATGCCTGTGGCGGACGGTCGCGGCGCACCTGCGCTATGCTTCTCGCCGACCCTTGGAGGGGCGATGGACCGCGTCCGTGCCGTGCTGTGGACTCTCCCGCTGGTTGCCGCGTGCGGCAACGAGTTCGGGATCCGGGACAATGGCGACGATGGGGACATCAACTCCGGCCAGCTCAAGGTGGAGCCCCCGTCGCTGGAGTTCCCGCCGCTCACCTCCCGCGACTTCGTCACCCAGACCGTCACCGTCACCAACATCGGGCTCGCCGCGGTCTCCGTCGACGAGGTGCGGTTCACGGAGGCCACGCCCGGCGCAGAGGGCAGCTACGTCGTCGCGTGGAGCGAAGAGGCCCCCTTCGTCGTCCCTCGCGGCGAGAGCGTCACGTTCGACGTCACCTTCCAGCCACTGGTCGGGGGCACGCTGCCCGCCGAGGTCCGCATCGTCCAGGACGCCGACGTCGACCCGGAGATCGCGGTGCCCATCACCGGGATCGGGCAGATGCCGCGGCTGGTGATCGAGCCCGATCCGATCGACTTCGGCAGCGTGTTCATCCCGTGCGAAGAGCAGAAGACCGTCGTGATCAAGAACCTCGGGCCGGAGCCCGCGGTGATCGACGAGGTGTTCCTCGCGGGAGAGGACGCGGACATGCTGGAGCTGGTGGGCGCCATCCCCGAGCCGCTCACCCTGTTCGAGAACGGGCAGCAGCTGGCCACCGTGGTGTTGGATCCGATCCGCAAGGCCAACCTCAGCGAGTCGCTGTCGCTGGACGGCAACGACCCCAGCGGCGTGGTCGAGGGCAAGATCCTCGGCAGCGCGGTGTACGCGGCCGAGGTCACGGACACCTTCGAGATCCCCAGCCGGTTCCCCGTCGACATCGTGATCGGCGTGGACCAGTCGGGCTCGATGCAGAGCCTGGCCTCCACCATCCGAAGCCAGTTCCAGACCTTCATCAACCAGCTCGAGAACGCCACCCTCGACTGGAAGATCGGCGTGATCACCCACGACCGCGGCGGCGCCAACACCGGCTGCTTCAACGGGGGATCGTCGGGCGGCATCACCAACGTGGCGGGGTGGCAGTCCACCCTGTCCAGCGCGCTCTTCCCCGGTGGGGTCGACGACGACGACGCGCTCACGGAGGCGCTGCTGGCGGCGGTGGAGCTCGGGCTCGATCGGTCGGGCAGCGGGGACTGCAACGCGGGGTTCGGCCAGGGGCGCTCGCCCAGCCAGCCGCCGCCGCTGGTCGTGATCGTGGTCAGCAATGAGCGCGACCAGAGCGAGTTCGAGGATGTGCAGGACCTGCTCGGGCGGTCGGTGTCGTCCGACGGCGCCACCCGCGCCAACGACTTCGTCTCCCGGTACCAGACCTGGGCCGGGGCGAACGCCGAGGTCAAGGTCCACGGCATCATCGACCCGGACTTCGACCTGCCGAGCAACCCCGACTGCGGCGGCCTGCGCAACGGCCCTGCGGGCTACCTCGACGCCATCCAGGCCACGGGCGGCTTCTCGATCGACGTGTGCGCCAACGCGGCGTGGGCGGCAGCCTTCAACGACATCACGCAGGACGTGATCCAGGGGGCCCAGGCCCTCAAGCTCAGCCGGCCCAACGCGTGGCCGGAGTCGATCCGGGTGACCGTCGATGGCACCCGCGAGGACGACGGCTGGGTCTACGATGCATCGCGCAATGCCGTGGTGTTCGACGATCCGCCCCGTGGCAGCGACGTCGAGGTGTTCTACGGGGTCGCCGCCGACTCCTGTCCCTGAGGACCGGGTCGCCGTCCGTCGTCGTGGGCCACCGCGGGACGCGGGCGGCACGGGGCGCGGTGCGGGAAACTTCCGGGCCGACGGGGGCCACAGAGACGACGCCGCGTGTTCGGAAGATCCGCACACAGGCGGCGCATCGTCTATGCTCGGGCATCGACGGCAGGAGGGCCCATGGCGGGTCTCATCACCTTGAGGAACGGCGGGCTCGGCGGCATCTGCGTCCTGGCGCTGGCGGGCTGTGAGCCCGGGTTCCAGTTCTCCAACAGCGGCCGCACCGGCGACGACAACGACGCCTGGCTGCGGGTCGAGCCCACCGAGCACGACTTCGGCCAGCTCACCAGCAAGGACGACGGCCTCGTCACCTTCACGGTCACCAACGACGGCTTCAGCCGGCTGATGATCGACGAGCTGTCGCTCGACGGCGACGAGGCCTTTGCAATCGCGCCGTCCACCCAGCTGCCGGTGATGATCGATCCCTACGAGACCTGGACCTTCGACGCGATGTTCCAGCCCACCGCGGGCGGCGACCTCGAGGCCTCGGTGTCGCTGTGGAGCACCGACGAGCAGGACGAGGTCACCCTGGTGCCGCTCAAGGGATCGGGTGCGCTGCCCCGTCTGGAGATCACGCCCGATCCGATGGACTTCCGCACGTTCTCCGTCCCGTGCGTCAAGAACGACGTGTTCACGCTCAAGAACGTGGGCGTCGAGCCCCTGCGGATCGACGGCGTGAGCCTCGGCGGCGCCAACCCGGCGGGGCTCACCCTGCTCAGCACCATCCCCAGCGGGCTGGAGCTGTCGCAGAACCAGGCGTTCGACCTGCGCGTGGAGCTACCGGCGGAGGGCCAGGCCAACGTGGTCGGGGAGCTGCTCGTGGACAGCACGGATCCACGGGGTCCGCTGTCGGCCGACATCCTCGCCACCACCCGGTACATCGACGACGGCGTCACCACCTACTCGGTGCCGCCGCAGATCCCGATCCACTTCGTGTTCGCGGTCGACCAGTCGGGCTCCATGAACGACGACCAGACCCGTCTGGCCAACAACTTCAGCTCGTTCATCACCACGCTCTCCAGCGCCAACGCCGACTTCCGGATCGGCGTGGTCACCGGGGCCGGCTCGCCCTACGGCGACTGCTTCAACGGCAACGGGTGGCTCACGCCCTCCACGCCCGACCTCGTCAGCGCGTTCACCACCCGGGTCCAGCAGGGCAACGACAGCTCGCTCAACACCGAGGCGCTGATGGCCCTGGTCGACGGCGCGCTGGGCGTCCGGATGAACAACGGCCAGTGCAATGCGGGGTTCACCACCGGCAACGGGCCGCTCCACGTCATCATGGTGAGCGACGAGCGCGACCAGAGCGCCAGCCAGAACGTCGGCGGCTACCTCACGGCCTGGCGGAGCCGGGCGGGCGCGGGGCAGCGTCTGGCGGTCCATGCGGTGGTCGACATCGACGTCGGCGACAACGACTGCGGCGGTGGCTCCGGGTACGACGGCCCCGGCATCTACGACGACGCGGTGTTCCAGTCGGGCGGGTTCCTGTTCGACCTGTGCAACACGGGCAACTGGGCCTCGGCGCTGGCACAGATCGCGCAGTCCGCGCTGGTCGATCGCAAGAGTGTCGAGATCGACGATCGAAACCCACACGCGCCGAGCATCGAGGTCTACATCAACGGCGTTCAGCAGACCTCCGGTTGGACCTACAACAGCAGCAAGAACGCGGTCGACTTCGACACCGATCTCCCGCACGGCTCGTCGATCGAGATCCGCTACGGCATCGCACCCAGCTGTCCGTGACGGGTCTCCGGCGGATGGGTCGCCATCGGTCGTGGCGGTGAATCGCGTCCCACGGTGGCGCGCGGGCGCGATACCCGCCGGGTGGAGGTCGGGTGGATCCCGTCGACACCGTGGTCGCGTTCGAGACACCCGAACGGGTGGTGTTCCGTCACCGCCTCGCTGGGCCTGCACCCCGGGCCGTGGCGTGGCTGGTGGATGCCTTGATCCAGGTCCTGCTGGGGCTGATGGTGATGGCGGTCGCGCTGCTGGCCGGGATCTCGCTCGGCGAGCTGGGCACCGGGGTGGCCGGCGCGATCGCCCTGCTGGGCGTGTTCATGCTCCAGTGGGGCTACGCCACCGTGTTCGAGGCGTGGTGGCGGGGGCAGACGCCAGGCAAGGTCGCGCTGGGACTCCGGGTCGTGCGGCGGGATGGCGGTCCGGTCGGATGGCGTGAGGCGCTGCTGCGCAACCTGCTCCGGGCGGCCGACGCGTTGCCGAGCCTGTACGTCGTCGGGCTGGTGACGATGGCGGTGGATCCCCGGCTGCGTCGACTGGGCGACCTGGTGGCGGGCACGATGGTGGTCGCCGAGGGCAGGGGCCACCTCGAGGACACCCCGGCGATCGACCCGCCCGTGACGCCGGCGGAGCGCGACGTCCTGCCCGCCCGCGTGCGTCTGCTCCCCGAGGAGCGGGCGGTGATCGCGGGCCTGCTGCGGCGTGCCCATGCGCTCGGACCACTGCGGGTGGAGGAGCTGGCGGCCCGGCTGGCGCCGCAGGTGGAGGCGCGCACCGGGGTGACGGGGCAGACCGCCTGGCGCACGCTCCAGCTGGCGTGGGTTCGTGCGGTTCGGGGGGCGGACGCGTGAACCCAGAGGATGCGGAGGCCTTCGTTCGGGCGCGCCGATCGCGGTGGGAAGCGCTGGCGCTCCAGGTGCGCGCGCCGGTGCGTGGGGCGGAGGAGGCGTCCGAGCTCGCGCGGGGCTGGCGGGCGCTCTGTGCGGACCTGGCCGAGGCGCGGCGGCTGGACCTCGCGGACGACCAGATCCGCTGGCTGGACGACCTGGCCGGGCGGGTCCACGACCGGCTGTACGGACCGCGCCTGCGGGTGGGGACCCAGTGGATCCGGTGGCTGCGCGACGAGGTCCCGCGGGAGGTCCGTCGGAGCGGGGCGCTGGTGCTGTGGGCGCACGCCCTGCTGTACCTGCCGGCCGTCGCGGGCGCGCTGGCGGCCTGGCAGTCACCGGAGCTCGCGGAGATCCTGCTGTCGCCCCAGTCTCTGGACCAGATGGAGCGGATGTACGCCACGCCGGCCAACGACCGCACGGCGGCCGACAACCTGGCGATGTTCGGGTTCTACGTGATGAACAACGTGGGCATCGCGTTCCGCTGCTTTGCGACCGGCGTCGTGGGCGGGCTCGGGTCGGTGTTCTTCCTCGTCTACAACGGGCTCGTGTTCGGGGTGGTGTACGGCCACCTCGCCCGGGTCGGACACCTGCCCAACCTGCTGGAGTTTGTCAGCGGGCACGGCGCGTGGGAGCTCACGGGGATCGTCCTGAGCGGGGCGGCGGGGTTGCGGCTCGGCCTCGCGATCGTGTGGCGCAAGGGGCGCACCCTGGCGGGCAGCCTGGAGGCCGCGACCCCGTCGATGGTGCGGTTGGTCGCAGGGGCTGCTGCGATGATCACGGTGGCCGCGGTGATCGAGGGGCTGTGGTCGGCGTCCCCGATCCCCCGCCCGTTCAAGCTCGGGTTCGGGGCGGTCCAGGTCGTGGTCGTGCTGGCGTGGCTGATGGGGGGTGGTCGCCGATGAACCCCCTGCAGAGCCGGCTCGCGCTGCGCGCGCGCGATCCCCTCACCAGCCTGGACGCCGCGATCGTGCTGGCCCGCAGCCTGGGGATGGTCGTGCCGCAGCTGTTCGCGCTCACCATCCTCCCGTGGTGCGTTGTGCTCGGAGGCTGGGTGGCGTGGGCGCCGACGTCGGTGCTCCCGTGGGTCGTGGCGACGGCCGTCTACCCCTTGCTTCAGCTCCCGGCGCTGGAGCTGGGGGCCACCGCCCTGTTCGGCGAGGTTCCCTCCGCGGGGCGGGTGGTCATGCGGGGCCTTGCGCGGCTCGATGTGATGATGACCCTGTGGGTGCGCGGGATCGTGTGGGCCGTCACTTCCGTGATGTGCCTCGGCCTGCCCACGGTGTTCCTGGTGCCGTCGACCTTCTGGCTGGCGGAGACGGTGGCGCTGGAGAAGCGGGGGATCGGCCCGGCGATCGAGCGCGCGGGGCGCCTGTCCGTCTCCGCGCCGGGGCACGTGTTGACCGCGTGCGGGGTCGCGTTGTTCGGTCCGATGATCGCGGTCGTCGCGGCGGAGTCCACGGGGCAAGCGCTGGTGTCGACCGTGCTGCAGCTCGGGCAGCCGTTCGGGTCACTGTGGGACGGCACGTTGACGCCCTGGGCGATGGCGGGGTCGCTGCTCGCCGCGCCGATCGTCGCGTGGTTCCGCCTGATCTTGTACCTGGACAGCCGCACACGCATCGAGGGGTGGGATCTGCAGGTGGCGATCGACGGGATCGTCTCCCCGGGGAGCACCCGATGATCCGGGGGGCGTTCGTGGCGGTCCTGTGCCTGTGGACGACGGCGTCGGCGATGCCGCCTGCGGATCCGGCGGGGGACACCGACGCGGCCCCGGCCCCGGTGATGATCGGGGATCCGCTGACCTCGCCCGGTTTCCGCTTCTGCCACGAGCCGCGGGTCGACGGCGCGGATGTCGCGCGCTTCTGTGCCCTGCTGGAGGCGGCGCCCGAGGGGACCTGTCCCGGCATGCGCGAGACGTGCGAGGGGCGCGCGTTCGACGGACCGTCGAGCGGGTGTGGCGGCGCAGGGGGACAATCCGCACCGGGGGGATTTGGCGGGCTTCCCGAGGCGCCCCCGCCGGTGATGCCGAACTGGAGCCTGGGGTGCGAGGCGGCGATGCCTGGCCTGGAGGCGATGCTGCGGTGGGGCCTGGCGTTGCTGGCGGCGGGCCTGCTGGTGGCGCTCGGGACCTGGTTGCTGGCACGGCTGGGCCTGCGTCGACGCGTCGCGGCACCGGCGCCTCCCACCGCCGTGCCGGCGGCCCCCGAGGCCGTGGACGTCCCCACCCATCCGGCGGGGCAGCTGCTTGCGCGGGCGCGGGACGCATTGACCGAGGGCGACGCGGCGGGGGCGATCCTGTTCGCGCGTGCGGCGGCCCTGCGTCACCTCGCGGACGCAGGCCGCATCGTGCTGCACCGCACGCGGACCGACCGGGAGCTGCTGCGCTCGGTGCGCAAGGAGGCCGACGTCGCCCCGGGGCTGAAGGTCGTGCTCCGGGCGGTGGAGCGGGTGCGGTGGGCGCGCTCGCCGGTCACGGCGGACGACGCCAAGGCGGCGATCGACGCGGCGTCCCGCTTGCTGGTGGTGGCGTGGCTCGCCCTGGGCCTGGCGGCGGCGCCCTCGGCCCACGCGTCGAGCCGGTACGGTCCGTGGGGCGACGCGGGGCTGGTCCACCTGCTCGATGAGGCCGGGTACGACCTGGTACAGGGGATCTCGTCGTTCCAGGATCTGGACGACGGGCACGATGTCGTGTGGCTCGACCTGTACTTTGTCGAGCCGACCGCCGAGGACTGGACGGCGCTGGAGGACTGGGTCCTCTCCGGCGGCGTGCTGGTGGTGGGCGGGGATCCGTCGGACGGCGTGTGGGTGCCCGGGACCCGGCGCCTGTCCACCGGCGTGCCGGGGGAGACGCTGCGGTCGGAGTACGTCCGGGTGGACGGGGAGGGGCCGCCGTTCGTGTTGCTGCCCGCGGTCCCTCGGTGGCCGGGTGGATCGACCTACGAGTGGTGCGTGCCTTCGTCTTCTGGTGCGTGGCCGGTGTTGATCCAGGAGGGCGTGCCCGTCCCTGGTGCGGTGGACAGCGATGCGGCGTCGGACACGGACTGGGCGGGGCTCGACACCGCCACCGCGGACACCGCAGACTCCGACGACGGGTTGGCCGCGTCGGGTCCTCCGGCGCCTGCGGAGGCCCTGGCAGCGGACACGGGGCAGGCGCGTCCCTTGGAGTCGGACTCGGACTCGGACTCGGACTTCGACTCCGACGCGGGCATGGAGGCCATGGACGAGGGACCGTACGATCCCTGTGAGGTCCGCGCGCTGATCGTGGCGTTCCCGTACGAGCATGGACTCGTGGTCGTGGTGCCCGACGCCGCAGTGTTCGCCAACGCGGCGCTGATGGTGCCGGAGAACCGGGCCGCGATGGCGCACCTGCCTCGGGTCGGGGAGGGGCTGGACCTGGTCGCGCTTCCGCCTTCGCCTCGGGTCGTGATGGCGACCGCAGGCCGCTCGATGGCGTCAGGTGGGGGCGGCGCCGATCTCGCCAACCCGCGCTGGCTTCCGTTCCTCGGGCAGCTGCTGATCGCGTGGGGCCTGGCCGTGTGGTGGCTCGGCCGCGATCGGGTGCCGCCGCGGGATCCCGCAGACGGGGGCCGGATGGACCTGCTCGCCCATGTGGACGCCCTGGCGGACCACCTGCGTGCGAGCGGGGACGAGGCGTGGGCGGCCAAGCGCTATGCCCGCTGGGTGCAGGAGACGATCGGCGCCCACGGGGTGCGTCGGGCCGCTCGGGCCCAGGGGCAGAGTGCGGGACAGGCCCAGGCGTGGGCGGACCGGGTCGTCGCGGTGGCGGACGGTCGACAGGATGAGGATCTGGCGTTCGTGGAGGCGTTGTGTCGGTTGCTGGGACGGAGGGAGGCGTGATGGACGTCGAGGCGTTCGCGGGGCGGTTCGCCGCGCTGGAAGAAGCGATCGGGGACGTCGTCCTCGGCCAGGAGACCCCGGTCCGCGAGGTGTTGATCGCCCTGCTGGCAGGGGGTCATGCGCTGCTGGAGGGGGCGCCGGGTCTGGGCAAGACCCTGCTGTGTCGCACCCTGGCCCGCACGCTGGGGGTCGGGTTTCGACGCGTGCAGTTCACGCCCGACCTGATGCCGAGCGACGTCACGGGCGGCAATGTCTGGGACGATCGGCAGGGGGTGTTCACCTTCCGTCCGGGGCCGGTGTTCACCCAGCTGCTGCTCTCCGACGAGATCAACCGGGCACCCGCCAAGACCCAGGCGGCCCTGCTCGAGGCGATGAGCGACCGGCAGGTCTCGGTGGACGGCGAGACCCGCGCGCTGCCGTGGCCCTTCTTCGTGGTCGCGACGCAGAACCCCGTCGAGAGCGAGGGAACCTACCCACTGCCGGAGGCCCAGCTCGATCGCTTCCTGCTCAAGATCTTGTTGGTGCCGCCCTCGGCCGCGGTCGAGGCCTCCCTGCTTCGGGCCACGTTGGACGGGTTTGACGCCGCCGATCTGGACGCGCAGGCTGTCCCGCTGGTGGCGGATGCCGAGCAGCTCAAGGCGATGCGGGACTGCGCGCGTGCCGTGGAGGGGTCCGACGAGGTGCTGACCTACATCGCCTCGCTGGTCCGGCGGACCCGCAACCACCCCGCGATCGCGCTGGGGGCGTCGCCGCGGGCCTCGATCGCGCTGTTGCGGTGCGCCCAGGTGGTCGCGGCGGCCGAGGGGCGGTCCTACCTCGTGCCCGACGACGTCAAGGAGATGGCCCGTCCCGTGCTGCGGCATCGGCTGGTGCTGGAGCCGGACGCGGAGCTGGACGGGCTCGACGCCGACCAGGTCCTCGAGGGCTTGATGGGCGAGGTGCCGGTGCCGGGGGCAGACGCGGCGTGATCCCGTCCCGTCGTCTGGTGCTGTGGGCGTTGGTCCC
>JAUHWK010000617.1 GCA_030424555.1 bacterium
CGGGGTGCTCAAGGCGATCGGGTACGGGCCCGGACAGGTCCTGGTGATGATGTTCGCCGAGGCGTTGTTCCAGGCGGTCATCGCCACCGCGATCGGCCTGCTGCTGGCGCTTCCGGTGGGCTGGTACCTGTCCACGGCGGGCATCGATGTCGGGACGCTGGGCGGCGTGCAGATGTCGGGCATGACCATGCCGGCGGTGTGGAAGGCCGAGTTCAGCGTGGCGTCGGCGAGCGTGCCCGTGGTGATGTTGTTCGTGATCGTGGTCGCCGCGGTCGCGTACCCGGCGTGGAAGGCCGCGTGGATCCGCCCGGTCGAGGCGATGCAGCATGACTGACCCCACCGTGTCCCGGAGGACGCCATGACCGGACTTCGCCTGCTGTCGCTCGCGTGGCGCAACCTGTGGCGTCAGCGTCGGCGCACCGTGCTCACGCTGCTGTCGATCGCGTTCGGAGGCTTCCTCGCCGTCCTGATGACCGCGATGCAGGACCGCTCCTTCGCCGACTTCATCGACAACGCCGCCAAGCTCGGCACCGGTCACGTCACGGTGCAGAACCCGGAGTACCAGGACCGGCCCACCGCCACGCGCACCGTCCAGGGCACGGACGTCATCCGCCAGACCGCCGAGGACACCCTCGCAGCCGGGCACGCGGTCGATCGCACGGCGGGGCAGGCGATGCTGGCCACCGCGTCCGACAGCTTCGGCGCCTTCTTCATCGCCTACGACCCGTCGCTGGAGACGGAGGAGACCTTCATCTTCGACCAGGGCCTGGTCGAGGGCGAGGTGTTCCAAGCCGCCGACGACCGGGGGGTCGTGCTGGGGGAGATCCTGGCGCGCAACCTGGGGGCGGCGCTCGGCGACAAGATCGTGTTCACGCTGACCGACCGGTCCGGCGAGATCGTCACCAGCATGGAGCGGCTGAGCGGGACGGTGCGCACTGGGGCGGCCAGCACCGATGCCGCGCTCGTCCTGTTGCCCATCGACAGCATCCGCAAGGTGCTCGGGTACGACCCCACGGAGAGCACGCAGGTCGCGGTGTTCCTCGACGATGGGCGCCGGAGCCTGTCGGCGGCGCGGTCGCTGGGGGGAGCGCTCGGCTCGGAGGTCGCCGTCCTGACCTGGGACGAGATCCAGCCCTTCGTCGCGATGAAGGTCGGAGGATCCCGGGTGATGGAGATCGTGATCGCCCTGCTGGTCGCGGCGGGCATCTTCAACACCGTGTTCATGTCGGTGCTCGAGCGCGGGCGCGAGTTCGGGATCATGATCGCCATTGGCTACACGCCCGCGCAGCTGTTCACGCTCGTGATGTTCGAGTGTGGCCTGCTGGGTGTGATGGGCTTGGCGGCCGCGTTCTTGCTCAGCGTCGGGCCGTACCTGTACCTGTCGGAGGTGGGGATCGACCTCACGGCCGCGATGGCGCAGCAGGGCGGTGCGATCGACATCGGGGGGGTGATGATGGACCCCATCCTCCGCATCGGGATCTTCCCGGAGAACGCCGCGATCATCGCGGGCGCCATCGTGTTGTCCACCGTGTTGGCCGGGGTGTACCCGGCGTGGAAGGCCGGCCGGGTCGACCCGGTCGAAGCCATCAACGTCACCTGAGCGAGGAGTCTGCCATGAACGACACCAGCGCCACGCCCGTGATCGAGCTGAGCGGCGTGACCAAGGTCTTTCAGCAGGGGGATGTCGAGGTGCGGGCCCTGCGTGGGCTGGATCTCGCGGTCCAGCCGGGGGAGTTCGCGGCCCTGTGGGGTCCGTCGGGCTCGGGCAAGACCACGGCGCTCAACCTGATCGGCGCGCTGGACTCGCCCAGCACCGGCACGGTCAAGCTGGAGGGCAAGGACCTGAGCACCCTGTCGCGCAAGCAGCTCAGCGTGGTGCGCCGCGACCGGATCGGGTTCGTGTTCCAGGCCTACAACCTCATTCCCGTCCTCACGGCGTTCGAGAACGCGGAGAGCGTGATGGCGCTGCAGGGCACCCCTGCGGAGGAGCGCACGGCGCGGGTCACCCAGCTGCTCAAGGACGTGGGCCTGGAGGGCATGGAGCACCGCCGTCCCCATGAGCTGTCCGGCGGTCAGCAGCAACGGGTCGCGATCGCGCGCGCGCTGGCCAGCCGCCCTGCGGTGATCCTCGCCGACGAGCCCACGGCCAACCTCGACTCGAAGACCTCGGAGAACCTGCTGCAGATGATGGT
>JAUHWK010000091.1 GCA_030424555.1 bacterium
TCTCCGGCCACCCCTGGCCCGGCAACGTCCGCGAGCTGGAGAACGCCGTCGAGCGGGCGGTGGTGTTGTGTCGCGGGTCCGAGATCGACGTCGGAGACCTGCCGCCGGCGCTGCGCGAGGCGCGGGGCCGTGCCCGCCTGGTGTTCGAGGTGGGGACCCCGCTCAAGACGGTCGAGCGTCGGATGATCGAGGAGACGCTCCGATCCACCGGGGGAGACAAGACCCTCGCGGCGAGCCTGCTCGGGATCACCTCCCGGACGATCTACCGGCGCGAGGCGGAGTGGTCGGACGAGGACGCCAGCTCCTGAGGACGGGCGACGAACGCGGGTTCCACCAGGCCGACGATCCTGCTGGCCACGCGGTCTGACAGGGGAGAGGCCCCGCGGATCGCCGGGGGTTGGCGAGCACGCTTCCTTGACGGCGTCCGCGATCCCCCGTAGAACGGCGGGGCTTTGCTGTGGAGACGCCGTGTCGCGCGTCCGAACGAACGGGTTCCGGGGCCACCTCGCCCCCCTGCTCGCCGCGGGTCTCCTGCTCGGCGCCCCTGCCTCCTCCCTCGCAGGCCGTGGGCCCGAGGCGCTGCCGGCCCACGTCGCGGGCGACGATCTCGGGACCTGGGCGGCGCTGGAGCAGCGCCGACTGTCGGGCGATGAGGCGGTCGTGGCCTACCGCAGCTTCGTGCTGTCCTGGCCGGAGAGCGCCCTGGCCGAGGCGGCCTGGGGTCGGCTCGTCACCCTTGGGGCCGATGACACGGATGCGGGCTCGCCCGCAGAGCGCCAGGTCCTCGCCCGGGTCCGTGCGCGCTGGAACGAGCGTCAGCGCGCGCTGGCGTCCGCGCGTCGTCGCACGGAGCGCCCGCCCGTCATCCTCGACCTGGACTCGCCCACGGGCGCCACGGCGCTGCTCCCCGCAGACTGACCGCACTGCCGACGCCGACGGACGGCTTCGCGGTCGGGCACCCCGGGGGTCACCAGCCTCGGGCCATGGCGGCGGCCACGAACGGGATCAGCAGCAGCACCCCGATCTCCGCGTCGTTGAGGCGGGTGAGCAGGGCCAGCCGGGACGTGTCCGGGGCCTCGCCACGCGCCCGCGCGGACCGCCACCGGATGAAGGTGATCATCGGCAGGACCTCGAGCGCCCAGATCGCAGCGAACAGGCCCATCTTGAGCTGGAAGGCGTGGCTCGTCAGGTAGTACGCCGCGCCCTTCTCCAGGCCACCGAACGCCCGTGCCAGGCCCGACCCGATCCACAGGACGGCGGCGATGCCCCACCACATGTCGGCGCGCAGCACCGTGGCGATGTCCTGCCCACGGAGCGCGCGGCCTCGGACGTACACGCTGCCCAGGCCGATCCCGAGCGCGAGGAGGTGGAAGGCAGAGCCGGCGATCGCGGGAAGCATGGGGTCTCCTATAAAGTAGACACTGTCTACTTCGCATGATCGCGCGCGGCATGCAACAGGGGAACCGTCGACGGCTGGAGGCCAGACATGCCGAGACATCCGGACCTTCGGGCGACCGTGCTGACGGTCGCGGCTGAGATCGTCGCCACCGAGGGACCGGACGCCCTGTCGCTGCGGGAGGTCGCGCGGCGGGCGGGGGTCAGCCACCAGGCGCCCTACCGCCACTTCGACAGCCGGGAAGCGGTGCTCGCGACCCTGGCCACCGAAGGGTTCGCGGGCCTCGCCGATGCGCTGGAGGCGGCGGAGCAGGAGGACCTGGACGCCCACGCGGTCGATAGTGCGCGGGCCTACGTCGGGTTCGCGTTGGCGTCGCCGGGCCACTACCGGGTGATGTTCCGTCCCGACATGGTGCGGTTCGACGGGCACCCGATGCTGTACGCGCAGTCTGCGCGGGCGTGGGAGGCCTTGCGCGCCCTCGCGGTCCGCCTCGCGGACGACGGGCGGATCGTGGGCGACGAAGAGACCGCGATGGCCTGGCTGTGGAGCCTGGTCCACGGGCTGGCGTCGCTGCTGCTGGACGGTCCGTTGCCGGCCCGCGGCTCGACGCGGTCCCCAGAGGCCCTGGTCGCATCGGTCGCCAAGGCGATCGCCCGTCCCTCAGCCGGTCCTTGAGGCCTCTCCCAACGCGGGTCGGGACGGCGCGGTGGGGTCAGTCCCAGCCGTCCTTGCGGGTCATCGAGCGCAGGGCGCCGTCGGCCACGAGCAGCTCGTAGCGGAACAGCTTGGCGGCGTTGTGGTGGGTGGTGGAGTCTGGCGCCCAGATCAACACCTTGCCTTCTGGGCTGACCTCGAACCGGAAGATCAGGGTCTCGGCGCGCTGGGCGTCCCGCAGCAGCTCCCGTCGGCGGTTGTGGGCAGGGCCCCAGGCCATCAGGATCATGTCCTCGGTCCAGCCGATCTTGACGTCGCCTTCGAGGATCTTGGTACGGACCGGCGGATCGTACTGGTAGAAGCGCTCCCAGTAGCCCTCGTCCTTGAGCCACTGGTCGCGCTCCTCGCGGGTCTTGAGGCGGAGGTAGCGCTTGCGATCCTTCTCCGGGATCCACACCTTGAGCGCTCGGTAGTGGTCGCGCTCGACCGACTCCAGCCGGTCGATCTTGCCGGCGACGGCCTCGTGGGTGGGAGCCATGAGGGCAGCACCCGCCAGCAGGGCGACCAAGAGCACACGGGCGGCGAGCGGGACACGACGGGCCATGGGGCCTCCGGGCAGGACCACCACGGCGCTAACGCGTGAGGGGAAGGTCCGATGCCATGGGACGAGGGTAGGTGCCGAGCGGCCAGGCGAGGTGCTCGTCGATCACCCAGCCGGTCTTGCCCGTGCTGTCGATCACGCGGGTGAACCCAGGCCGCTTGTCGACCGCGAGGACCTCGGTGCCGACGGGCCAGCGCACGGTGGCCTCGATCGCCGGATCGGGCACGAGACGGCCGGCCGCGTCCTGCTGGACCACGACGACGGGGGGGCGCAGGGCGGTGTGTCCCTGCCACGCGGCCACCGACAGGGTGACGGCGATCACGGCGTGGGCGATCGGGATGAGCGCGCCGATCTCCCGCCGGCGGGCCCGGATCGCGGTCCACGACACGAGGCACCACACCAAGGTGGCGATCAGCCCGAGCTCCGCGGGGGTCAACACCAGGGTCCAGCCCGGGCCGGGATCGACCGGTGGGGGGCGTCGCTCGAAGTCCTTGCGCAGTGCGGCGAGGTGGCGCTGGATCGTCGTGTCCCGCGGGGCGCGGATCGAGGCAGCCCGCCAGTTCACCAGGGCGACGGTGGGATCCTCGCGAAGCATCGAGAGCACCGCGGCGTCGTGGAAGGCCGCCGCGCTGGGCAGCGCCCCCCGGTCGCCCCAGGTGTGGACGATGTCGTGGAAGTTGCCCTCGGCCTTGCCATACTCCCCCGCGTCGGCCTTCTGCTGAATGGTCGACAGCGCCCCCATCCCGGGGATCTGGAGCGCGAGGGTGAGGGCGAGCAACCCCAGGGTGACGAGCGCGGCGGCGAGGCGTGGGGACCGGCGGATCATCGGCGCCCTCCCAGCCGACGGATCATCGCGATGGTGCGGGTCGCGAGGTCGTCGGCGGGCACGGCCCCGGCGAACCGGACCCGGGTGAGCTCGGAGAGCAGGCGATCGGCGTCGTGGTGATCCGAGGGGGCGACCTCCCGGAGCAGCGCCTCCAGCGCAGCCCACCGAGACGCGGGATCGTCGGGGAGGTCAGCGATGCGTTCGCCGATCGTGCGGGGGCGGGACGCGACGGCGTCGGCGCGCCGCTGAGACCAGGCGTGGAGCGCGTCCCGGGAGGCCCCGACGCCGGCGGCGAGACCGGGGAGCAGGGCGAGCAGCCATGCCACCGGCATCCACGCCGAGAACGGCACGATCACGCCCGGTGCCCACACGCGGAACCGGGGTGTGCCGTCGCGGGCGTCGGGGGGCGTGTCGGTGCCCTCGGGGGCGGAGGCGAAGCTGGTGATCTCGGCCTCACCGGCCTCGCCGGGGAGCACGGTGAGGGTGCCGCCGGGGGCGCGGAGGGTGACGTACTCGCCGGCGTCGGGCGAGAACACGAGGATCTCGAGGTCGGGGAGCTGCACGGTGCCCTCGCGGGTGGGCACGATCTCGCGGACAAAGCGGGCGCGGGCGCGCCACGCGCCGTCGTCGATCCCGCCGGACACGCGCGGGCTGCTGTCGTACACGCGGGCCCCTTCGAGGTCGCCGAGCGGGGGCAGGGTGGCGCCCTCTAGCGTGCCGTCTCCGGACAGCTCCACCTCCCAGCTGATCCCTTGGCCCACCTTGGCGGTGTCGCGCTCCAGGGCGGCCTTGAGGGTGAAGTCGCCGACCAGGCCGCTGTACCCCGAGGGCGCGGGCGGGAGCGGCCGCACGTCGAGGGTGACCGCGTCGGTCCGTCGGACCTCGCGGCGGGTCCTCCGGAAGAACCCCAGCAGGCCCGGACTCGCGGGATCGTCGGTCGCCACCTCGATCTCGACCGCCATCGGGTCGTAGGTTCGCCGTCCGGGCTCGGTCACCAGGAAGGGCCACCAGCGCACGGCGTGCTGGACGGCCCCGAGGCGATCCCGCAGCGTCCAGCTCCGCTCGCGGGGCTGACCGTCCTGGGGGGCGAGCAGGCCGGCCTCAGGGCGTCCGTGCCAGCGATGGGACTCGACGGCGACGCGGGTGCGCAGCTCCTCCTTCCAGACCACGACCTCGCCCTGCCACGCGGTGCGCTGCTCGGTGGGACCGGCGTCGGCCTCGTCGGTGTCGCCGGTGTCGCGGGGGGGATGGACGAAGCCGGAGAAGACCTGGAGCGGGGCCTCGCCCCCTGCGTGGACGGCGGGTGCGGCCGCGACTTCGACCGTGATCGGCGGGGCCGTGATCGTCCGGGCGCCCTTGAGCGACACGCCGACCGGTCCGAGGGTCCAGGTGCCCTTCTCCGTCGCCGTGAGGTCGTATCCGAGCTGCACCGCCCGGCCGCCCACGCCGTTGATCAGGCTCATGGTGGTGGTCATCTGCCGGTAGCGGATGTCGACGCCGCGGGCGTTGGGGATGGCCGGGACCCCGGCGGGCTCGGCGCCCTCCAGGATCAGCACGAGGCTGACGGTCTGCCCCACGACCAGCTGGTCGGTGTCCACATGCAGGCGGGCTCGCTGGGCCCACGCCGGGGTGGCCGCCACGGCGAGCCAGACCAGGAGCAGGCCCATCAGGCCGCGGAGCCGTCGGGCGGTCACCATGGCAGCTCGCCCCCGCGCCCGGGGACGTACACCCGAGGACGGCCCTCCTCGACCCCGTCCAGGATGCGCTCGGCCTGGGCCTTGCTGGCGTCCTCGCCGGCGGCGCCGTCGGTGGGGGAGCCCCCGCTTCCGCCGGTGCCCTCGCCCTCGGGATCGCCCGCGGCGGTGTCCTCTCCACCTTGCCCGCCGGCCGCGTCGGTGATGTCGTCGAGATCGGCGGGCTCCGATCCCTGGGCGTCGTCCTGGCGCGTGCCGTCCCCCTCCGGCGGCTCTCCCCCTTGCGGGCCGGACTGGCCGCTCGCGGGGTCGTCGGACGGGGGCGGGGGCTCGCCGGATCCGTCGGGCGAGGCCTCTCCTTGGGGAGGCGGACCCTCACCCGGGGGTTGATCGGGATCGGCGGACTGGTCGGTGCCCGAACCCTCCTGGGGGCCGTCCTCCGGGGGACGCTGATCTGCCCCTTGGCGCTGGGAGGCGTCCGAGGACTCGTCGCGGTTCTCGGGCGCGCCCTGGCCGCCGGGCGGTTGGTCGGCGTCGTCCTCGTCGTTGGGGCTGGGGGAGCCGTCCTGCTGGGGCTGGGAGGCCTCCTGCGGGGGCGGTGGCGGGGGGGCCTCGGCGCGGCGGACCTCGATCGCCTGCTCGACGCGCTGGAGGTTGTCCTTGGCGGCCGCGTGCTCCGGGTCGCGGGCCAGCGCCTCGCGGTACCGGGCCTGGGCACGCTCCAGCAGCCCGGCCTGCCACCAGGCGTTCCCGGCGTTGTAGGCGGCGTCGGCCCCGCCCGAGCGGGCTGCGCGGTCGAACGCATCCGCGGCGCCGCGCGCGTCTCCGATGCGGTAGCGGGCCGCGCCGAGGCGCTGGAGCAGGGCGGGATCGTCGGGGGATTCCGCCACCATCGCCTCGTAGTTCCGCAGCGCTTCCTCCGTGCGGCCGGCCTGGTAGGCGAGGTCGGCGTCGCGCAGGGCCTGGGGATCGGCGGCGTGGGCTGCGCGGGGGACCACCGCGCCGAGCAGGCACAGGACCAGCCACAGGCCCCGTCCCGCGCGCCCATCGCCAAGCCACGCGGCGAGCAGGCCGAGGAGGGCGGCGAGCGTCAGCGGCAGGCCCACCGCGCTGTCCTGCACCTGTCGGACCCCTCGCTGGCCGACCGTGGCGCGCAGGGTCCCGCGGATCTCCCGGTCGTACAGGGCCTCGACGTCGGAGGTGCCCGGCACGGAGCGGACGACCGCACCGCCGGTTCGGCGGGCGACCTCTTCGAGGGTGGTGGGATCGGGGGTGGTCATCGCGGTCTGCTGCGTGCGCGGGTCGATCACGAACTCCCCGCCGCCTCGCCGGGAGGGGTCGGGGATGGGGGCGGCCTGTTGACCGATGATCCAGCCATACACCGCCACCCCGGCCGCGGCGGCCTCGTCGGCGGCCTCGTACGCCGCCTCGGGACGGTGGACCTCGCCGTCGGTGAGCACGACGATGGCCTTGCCGGCGGTGGCCTCGGACACGCCCAACAAGCCGATGCCCTCGCGGATCGCCTCGGCCAGGTTGGAGCCCTGGGCCTGGAACACGTGGGTGTCGAGCTCGCGGACGAGGAGCTTGAGGGCCTTGTAGTCGAGCGTGAGCGGCATGCGGGGGTAGGCGCCGCCTGCGTAGATCACCAGCCCCACCCGATCGCCCTGCATGCGCTCGGTGAGGTCGAGTATCTCCCGGCGGGCGCGCTCGAGGCGGCTGGGATCGACGTCGCGGGCGTCCATGCTGCGGGACAGGTCCACGGCGAGGACGAGGTCGACGCCCTCGGCCTCGATGTCCTGCTCCGACGATCCGGCGCGTGGCTCGGCCAGCGCCACCACGAGACAGGTCAGCGCGCCGACGGCGCAGGCCCGGGCGACCGACCGGCGGACCCGGACCCGGCCGGGAAGGATCGTGCGGTCGAACCCACCGCGGAACACAGCGGCCAGCCGCGCATGGTGGGTGCGGGTGGCCCGCACCGCGACGATCGCGAGGACCAGCACGGCGATCAACGCCCACAAGGCGGCGGGGTGGGCCCAGGTCATGGGGCGCTCCGCAGCCAGGTGCTGGCGAGGAGCAGGTCGAGCCCCAGCAGCAGAAGGGCGCCCCAGGCCCACGGGTGGAACCGCTCGGTGCGCTCGACGAGCTCCTCGCTCTCCCCAGGACTGGGCTCCAGCTGGTCGATCACCTCGAACACCCGCTCCAGCGCGCTGGCGTCGGTCGCGCGGAAGTACCGGCCGTCGGTGGTGGTCGCGACCTGCTTGAGGGTGCGCTCGTCGACGCCGTCCCCGCTGAGTCCGAACAGGCCACGGCGCCCGCCCGCGGGCCCGATCCCCACCGGGTACACCTTGATGTCGAGGGCGGCGGCGAGCTCGGCGGCCTCGGTGGGCGACAGCCGGCCCGCGTTGCTCCGCCCGTCCGTGAGCAGGATGACGATCCGGCTCGGGGCCTCCAGGTCCTTCAGCCGCTTGGCGGACACGGCGAGGGCGGACCCGATCGCGGTGCGGGACTCCCCGGCGATGCCGATGGTGATCGTGCGCAGGACGTCGCGGAGGGTGCGGTGGTCGAGCGTGAGCGGCACGTGCGTGAACGCCTCCTCCCCAAACACCACCACGCCGATGCGGTCCGCAGGCCGGGCCTCGATGAAGTCGTCCATCACGGCCTTGGCCACCTCCAGCCGGTCCAGGCCGCGGCCGCCGAGCGAGAGGTCCTGGGCGCGCATGGAGCCGGACGTGTCGACCGCGAGCAGGATGTCCAGGCCGTCGGACGTCCGGACCGTGGCGCGGTGGACCTCCTGGGGCCGTGCGAGGGCGACCACCAGCAGCGCCAGTCCAGCCATCCGCAGCAGGAGGGGGAGCTTGGCGAGGAGGGTGCGCGGGCTGTGTCCGCCCTCGTGGACGTCGGGGCCGGGGAGCCGCAGACGCACCCGTCCCGTCCACCGCGCTTGCCACGGGAGCAGCGCGATCGGCAGCAGCAGCACGAACGCCCACGGCCAGGCCCAGGTGATCACGGGGTGGCCTCCGGGGGCGGGGGGTCCTCGGGGGGATCGGCCGGCGTGGTCTCGGGGGTCCAGTGGTGGGGGCGGGTGCTGTCGATCACGGCGCGCAGGTCGGCGTCCAGCTCCTCGAAGAAGTACGCGCCCGGGTTGTCCCCGGCGTACTTGACCCGGTCGGTGGCGCGCAGGAGGCGTCGGATGCGGGGGACGTTGCCCTCCGGCAGGGCGACGAGGGCCTGCAGGTGGGCCAGGATCTCGGTCGTGGACCACTTGGCCGCAGGGAACGCCAGGGCCGCGTCGAGGTAGACCCGGGTGATCTCGGACAGCGCGTGGGCCTTGGCCAGATCGTCGAGCTCCCCGTCTCGCCGCACCGCCTCCCAGCGGGCGAGGGCGGCGTCCCACGGGGGCACAGGCGGCGCGCTGGGCGCGGGCGGCAGGGCCTTGCGAGGGCGGCTGACGAGGGCGAGGAGCAGCAGGGCGATCGTGCCGGCCGCGACGCCGGAGCCGATCACCAGCCCCCACGGGATCGGGGCGCGGACGGCCTCTGGCTCGACGATGTCCTGCATCACGTCAGGCTCGCCTGGGACCCCGAGGTCCAGGTACACGGGGCTTGCGCAGATCGGGTCGGGGGCGTCGACGCACAGGCGATCGAGCACGTACCGTCCCGGCGCGCCGTCGAGGCGGTAGCGACGGGTGGTCACGCGGGTGCCGGGACCGCGCTCGGTGCCCGCTCGGGGTGCGCCGAGGTCGAGGGCGTCGGGGACCTCGACCCGCACCTCGGGCGCCTCGGTGTCGTCCGAGACGATGGTCCGCACGATCAGATCGGTGGAGCCTGCCTGATCGTCCACCCAGGCGTCGATCTGCACGGGGGCCGCCGCCGCGGAGTCCGAGGGGAGGTCTGCGGGGGACGGTCCACACGCGAGCGCGAATGCCACGGGGACACCGAGGAACCAGCGGGTCCTCATCGGCGCCCCCGCCCGGCCTGCAGGCCGCGGTGCAGGGCCCGGATGGGGTCGTCGGTGGTGTCGACGGCGAGGGCGTCCGCACCCGCTCGACGCAGGCGATCCAAGCGCGCAGCCACCGGGTGCCGGCCGAGGAGGGTGGCGGCGTCGACCACGCGGCGCGCGCCGGTCTCGGCGTCCTCGACCTCGACCAGTCCCAGGTCTCCCAGGCCGTCGTCCAGGGGGTCGGTCATGCATGCGGCGACGACGCTGTGCCGGCTGGCGAGCTGACCCAGGGGCCGGTCCCAGGCGCCCGCGTCCAGGAAGTCGGAGACGACCACGATCGTGCCGCGGCGCTTCATCACGCGCGCGGCGAACGAAAGGGCCTCGGTGAGGTCGGTGCCGTGGGCGGTGTGGGTGCCCTCGTAGATCCGCTGGATGACTTCCCAGACGTGGCCGCGGCTCCGGCGCGGGGGGAGGTAGTGCTCGACGCGGTCGGAGAAGGTGACGAGGCCGATGCGGTCCCGGTTTCGGATGCTGGCGAACGCGAGGCTGCCGGCGACGCGGGCGAGCTGGAGGCGCCGATCGGTGCGGCCGTCCCGTCCGCCGGACCCGGTGCGCACCGACCCGGACACGTCCACCACCAGCAGCACGGTGAGCTGGCGCTCCTCGCGGAACACCTTGATGAACGGCTCGCCGGTGCGCGCGGTGACATTCCAGTCGATGTGCCGGACATCGTCGCCTGGGTGGTACTCGCGGACCTCGTCGAACTCCATGCCGCGGCCGCGCACGGCGCTGCGGTAGTCGCCGGCGAGGACGGCATCCGCACGCCGGCCCAGCTGCAGGTGCAGCCGCCGGATCTCGCGCAGCTCCTCGGGCGTCAGCTCGGGCATGGGCGTCCAGGTGGGGAGGGGACGGGGAGCGGGTCAGGCCATCGGGACGCGATCGAGCAGCTTGGCCAGGATCGCGTCCGCGTCGAGTCCGTCGGCCTCGGCCTCCCAGGTGGGGAGCATGCGGTGCCGCAGCGCGGCGGGGGCGACCGCACGGACGTCTTCGGGCAGGGTGAACCCGCGCCCCTCGAGGAACGCGCGGGCACGGGCCGCGGCCGCGATCGCGATCGCAGCACGCGGGGACGCGCCCCAGGCCACGGCGTTGGCCAGGGAGGGCTCGATGGCGCCGGGGTCGCGCGTGGCCCGGACCAGGTCGACGATGTAGGCCAGCAGGGCATCAGCGACCTTGATCTCCCGGACGAGCGCCTGGGCGGCCATCACGTCCTCGGCGGAGCACACGGGCTCGGGCGCCTGCCGCGCCTGGGCCGATCGCACCACGATCTCCAGCTCGTCTTCGCGGGTCGGGTAGTCGATGGTCAGCTTGAGCAGGAAGCGGTCGGTCTGCGCCTCGGGCAGCGGGTAGGTGCCCTCCTGCTCGACGGGGTTCTGGGTGGCGAGCACCAGGAACGGACGAGGCAAGGGCAGGGTCTGGTCGCCGAGCGTGACCTGGCGCTCCTGCATCGCCTCCAGCAGCGCGGACTGGACCTTGGCCGGGGCGCGGTTGATCTCGTCGGCGAGCACGAGGCTGGCGAAGACCGGGCCCCTGCGCGTGGTGAACCCACCCGACGCGGGCTCGTAGATCTGGGTGCCGACGAGGTCGGCCGGGAGCAGGTCGGGGGTGAACTGGAGGCGGGAGAACGGCAGGTGGGTGGCCTCGGCCATCGCGCGGATGGCGGTGGTCTTGGCGAGGCCGGGTGCGCCCTCCAGCAGGACGTGTCCGTCGGCGAGGAGGCTGGTCAGCAGCCCATCGACCATCTCGCGCTGGCCGACCAGCACACGGCCGATCTGGGCACGGACGGCGTCGAAGCGGGGGGACAGCGCCTCGATGCGCTCTTCGACCTGGCGGACGTCACTCACGGGGCCTCCGGGATCTGCGGCGGGCACGTACTACGCAGGGGAGGTC
>JAUHWK010000618.1 GCA_030424555.1 bacterium
CCTGCCGAAAGCCGTGGCGTGCGGCCTCCTTGAGGCGGGGCACCGGGTGGCTGACGGCGCGGACCTCGCCCACCAGCCCGACCTCGCCGAACAGCAGGGTGTGGGGATCGAGCGCGCGGTTGCGCAGGCTGCTCGCGATCGCTGCCACCACGGCCAGATCGACCGCGGGCTCCTCCAGGCGCACCCCGCCCGCCGCGTTGACGAACAGGTCCTTGTCGTGCACATCGAGGCCTGCCTTGCCCAGGACCGCGGCGAGCATCAGCACGCGCCGGCGGTCCACGCCCACACAGGTGCGGGCAGGGGTGGCGGGCGAGGGGCGGCCCACCAGGGCCTGCACCTCCGCGAGCAGGGAGCGGCTGCCCTCCATCGCGGCCACCACCGCGGTGCCTGGGGCATCGGCGACCCGCTCCGAGAGCAGGCGGGCGGAGGCGTCGGGCACCTCGACCAGGCCCTCGTCGGCCATCTCGAACACGCCCAGCTCCCCGGCGGGGCCGAACCGGTTCTTCACCGCGCGGAGCACCCGCAGGCTGGACCGGCCGTCGCCCTCGAAGTGCAGCACCGTGTCGACGAAGTGCTCCAGCACCTTGGGACCGGCCAGGTCTCCGGACTTGGTGACGTGGCCGACCAGCAGCACGGCGATCCCGGTGGACTTGGCGAGCACCATGGCGCGGTGGGCCACCTCGCGGACCTGGGTGACGGAGCCGGGGACGGAGGGGATGTGCGGCAGGTGGACGGTCTGCACGCTGTCGAGCACCAGCACGGCGGGCATCAGCTGCTTGGCGTGGCGCTCGATGTGCTCGGCGTCGGTGTGGGCGAGGACATGGAGGTGATCGCCCCCCGACAGGCCGAGGCGGCGGGCCCGCAGGTGGATCTGCCGCACGCTCTCCTCGCCGGAGACGTACAGGACATCGAGGCCGCGCTGCGCGAACCGGTCGACCGCGGTGAGCAACAAGGTGGACTTGCCCACGCCCGGGTCGCCGCCCAGCAGCACGAGGCTGCCCGCCACGAGCCCGCCGCCCAAGACGGTGTCCAGCTCGGCCACGCCCGTGGTGACGCGCAGCTCGCCCTGGCCGTCGTCCACCACCTCGGACAGCTTGACCGGCCGGTCGTCGGTGGACAGCGAGCGGCCCTCACGCCCCGCAGCTGCCGGGGGAGCCACCCGCTGCTCCTCCAGGGTGTTCCACGCCTTGCACTGGGGGCACCGCCCCATCCATCGGGCCGACACGTACCCACACGCCGTACACTCGAACCGCGACTTCGCCTTGGCCATGCCCAGCACCTCCGCCCGTCGCGATAGCCGGGTGGACGCGTCGGCGGAGGGGTCGTCCTCACCGCTTCCCAGGAGCTGTCGTGCCGTTGGTCCTACGCTGGAGTCGCACCGCCTACGAGACCGACGACGCCCTGGCCGCCGAGCGGGCGGCGGCAGAGGCCCTGGGGTTCGCGTGGGACCTCGATCCCGATCGCACCCGGCCTCCGGCGCGCCTGTCGGACGCCGAGGTCCTGGTGGTCACGAGCAAGGCGCGGGTGGAGGCCGCGGTGGCGGAGGGCTTTGCGGGACGCTTGGTGCTCACGACCACCTCGGGGGTCGATCACCTCGACGTGGCCGCGATCCGCGCGCGGGGGGCCCGGGTGGCACGCTGTCCGCTCGCCCGCCGGGATGCGGTGGTGGAGCACACGCTGGCGGCCTTGATCCGGTCCATGCGCCGGTTCGAGAACCTGGAGCGGGCGTCCCGGGACGGACGATGGGCGCGGGGAGACCTGCCCGATCTGGCCGGTCGAGGCCTGTCGGGCGCGCGAATCGGAGTGGTGGGCCTGGGCGTGATCGGTCGCCGGGTCGCCGCCCTGCTGGACGCGATCGGGGCCGAGGTGGTCGGGGTCGATCCCTATGCGCCCGACCCTGGACGGGCGGTCCACGAGCTCGACGCCATCCTCCCCTCGCTGGATGCGATCACGCTGCACTGCCAACGCACCCCCACCTCGGCGGGGTTGATGTCGGCCGAGCGGCTCGCCTGCCTGCCGCGTCACGCGGTGGTCGTGAACACCGCGCGGGGCGAGGTCCTGGACGTGGGCGCGGCGGTGCAGGCGGTGGCGTCGGATCGGCTGCGGGGCCTGGTGTGCGACGTGTTCCCGGAGGAGCCGTGGCCCGACCTCGCCGCAGGGGCGGGGATCCCGGGGGTGGCGTTC
>JAUHWK010000092.1 GCA_030424555.1 bacterium
GCCATGCCGACCTGTCGACGACACAGATCTACACCCACGTCACGAAGCACCGACTCCAGGCGATCCACGCCGCGTCCCATCCACGGGGACGGCGGGATCCCGGGGGTTCGTGAGTTGCCGAACCCATCCTGCGGCCGTAGATCGGCTGTTTGCGGAGGCCCGCGATGAACGCCACGCTGCCCACCGGCGATGCCTTGCTCGACGCGATCGACACCTTGCGCGAGGAGCGCAACGCCGTCATCCTCGCGCACTACTACCAGGAGCCCGAGATCCAGGATCTCGCGGACTTCATCGGCGACAGCCTCCAGCTGGCCAAGGCCGCCCGCGACACGGATGCCGACGTCATCCTGTTCTGCGGCGTGCACTTCATGGCGGAGACCGCCAAGATCCTCAACCCGGATCGCACCGTGTTGATCCCGGATCTGCAGGCCGGGTGCTCCCTCGCCGACAGCTGCCCCGCGGATCAGCTGGCCGCCTGGAAGGCAGACCACCCCGACCACCTCGTGGTCTCGTACATCAACTGCTCGGCCGCCACCAAGGCGCAGTCGGACATCATCTGCACCTCGTCCAACGCCGTGCGGGTGATCGAGAGCCTGCCGCCAGACCGTCCCGTGCTGTTCGCGCCCGACCGAAACCTCGGGGCGTGGCTCCAGCGGGAGACCGGCCGGGAGATGGACCTGTGGCCCGGCACCTGCATCGTGCACGAGACCTTCTCGGAGCGGGCGTTGATGGACCTGATGGTGCGGCACCCCGACGCCCACGTGATCGCCCACCCCGAGTGTGAGCCCGCGATCCTCGACCACGCGCACTACGTCGGCAGTACCTCCAAGCTGCTCCGCTACACGCAGGAGAGCGCGGCCCGGCGGTTCATCGTCGCCACCGAGCCCGGCATCATCCACCAGATGCAGAAGGCGAACCCGCAGTTCGACTACATCCCGCTGCCCGGCCAGGACGAGACGTGCGCATGCAACGAGTGTCCGTTCATGCGGCTGAACACGCTGGAGAAGATCTTCCTGTCCCTGCGGGACCTGGAGCCGGCGCTCCACATGGACGAGGACCTGCGGGTCAAGGCGCTCAAGCCACTCGAGCGGATGATGGCGCTGGGCTGAGCCGCCGAGTCAGCGCTAGATCACCACGCCTGGGGAGGCCCCCCCGTCGCGGCGCCAGGCCTGGGCGGGCACGGCGACGTAGCGGTGGAACAGGGCGACGTCGTCGGTGAACCGGTGGTCGAGGACGGCGAACCCGGCGGCGCGGAGCAGGCGCAGCCAGCGGGGGACGGTGAGCTCGTACACATCGCGCTCGGCCACGGGGACGTCGGCCATGTCGACCTGGTCGAGGCACCAGCGTCGGACGATCGCCCACCAGCGGGCGGCGAGGTCGGGGTCGTCGGTGCTGCGGATGGCGCGAAGCAGGGCCGGCGCGCATCGACGGACGTAGCTGTCGGCCAGCGCGGCGCGAAGTGCGGGGTCGCCGGAGGGCAGATCGACCTCGCAGTCCACGTCGGCCTCGTTGAGCAGCAGGACTCCACAGCGGGGGGACAGCGCCCGGGAGAAGCGGGCGAGCACCTCGGCCTTGCCGGGGCCCGACAAGCCGGCGCGGGACCGGCTGGTGGCGTCGGTGCCGGCGAGGTGGTGCAGGGTGAGGCTGCACACGATGGCGTCGGCCTCGGGGAGCCGGGCCGCCTCGATCCCACGACGGATGCTGGTGAGGGTGACCCCCTCGGGGAGGCCCTCGGCGAGGCGGGCGTGCGGCTCGGGGTGGGGATCGACCACCACCAACGTGCATCGGTCGCTGGGCTGCAGCACCTGGCGCCACAGCCGCCCGTCGCCGCCCCCCACCTCGACGATCACGGGCTGATCGCGGGCATCGAGCAGGGCACGCAGGGAGCGTGCGTTGGCGGCGTACAGAGACGTGACGAGCGGGGTGCGGGTCCACGCGTCGAACAGCGAGCCGGGGCCGAACGCGGCGTTCCAGGCCTCGGGCTCTGCGGTGTCGGGCAGGCTGCGTCGGAGGGCGTCGAGCGCGTCGAGGTCCAGCGCGCCGGGCGTGGCGAGCAGGGCTTCGAGGCGATCCATGCCGCCCGCGATCGCGGGGGCGGGGATCACGGGACCTCCGGGTCCGGGAGCGGGCTGTCGTCGAGGATGGGGGCGTCGTCGAGGGCCGAGAGCAGGAAGGTCCGGACCATGTCGCGCGTCTCCGGGAGCCGGAACAAGGCGAAGTGGTCGCCGCTGAAGAACTGGGCAAAGCCCGAGGTCATCGGCGTGCCGTCCCAGGCGGTGACGTTGTCCTGAAGCGGCATGGTGGTGTTGCCGAACCCGCGCAGCACCGGGCCGGGTGAGACCGTGTACCGCTCGCCGACGAACGGCAGGCGTGCGGCGGCAGCCAATGCCTCCGCGGTGCGTGGAGGGGTGGCATCGTCGCGCACGCCACCGGTGAGGAGCACGGGGACGGGGGTGTCGGAGAACCCGGCGTCCTCGTGGAACCAGTAGGGCGCGTAGTTGATCGGATCCGTGGGCTCGACGAGGTGCTGGACGAGGCCCAGGACGGGGTGCAGCTCGGTGAGGGCTTCGTCCTCGGCGAAGCCGAGCAAGGTGCGGATCAGGGTGGGGAAGTCGTAGTCGGCGTCCCGCTCGACCGCGGTGATCGCGAGCAGTCCGCCGGCACCACTCAGCACGGCGGCCTTCGCGCGGCCGTCCATCCACGGCATCGCGAGCGCGCCGGCGAGCCCGCCCTGGCTGTGGCCGACGACCACGATCCGATCGGGGTCCACGGGCCACGTCTCGCCTTCGGGGCTGGTGAAGGTGGGGGGATCGCGCCGCAGGATCTCCAGCAGCGCGAGCAGATCGAGCGCGCCCTGCCGGTGGATGTGCAGCGCGGAGTCGGGCTGCAGGACGTTGAAGCTGTGCAGGGAGATCTGGGTGTCGGAGGTGCCACGCGGCCCGTGCAGCGGCAGGTCGATCCCCAGGCCGAGGAAGCCGTCCTCCATGCCCCAGAACCCGACCTCGTACGCGGTGGAGGTGTTGCAGAAGGTGCGCCAGTCGCCACCCGTGCCGTGCAGGTACACCAGCAGGGGGTAGCCGGTGGCGGGGGGCGGCTCGGGGGTCTCGGACGCCGGCGGCACGACCAGGCTGGCCCGCATCGGCTCCCACGCCTGCACCTCGGCGAGGCCGTCGTCGCGGAACACGAACGCGCCGCCCTCGGTGGCCCACGGCTTGTCGCCGGCCATCCACAGCGGGGTGGTGTACTCGCTGCGGAACACCCGGTACCCGGCTTCTTCCTCGACGAGCTCGACGGCGTTGCGCAGCGGCGGCAGGGTGACGCGCTCGCGCAGCGTGCGGACCACGCGATCCATCTCGCCGACGGGATCGGCGGTGGTGAACACGGTGGCGACGCCGAGATCGTCGGCGTCAAACCCGAGGTCAGGCAGGGCGGCGACCAGGGTGTCGAGCGAGGCGCCCCATGCGCCAGACCCGGTCTCCATCGCGTCGACGAAGGCCGGCGATGGGGCGGCGAGGCGGTCGCGGACCACCAGCGCGTAGGTGGTGCGGGGACGGAGCGGGAAGCCCGCCACGGGCGCAATCCCCAGCAGGTTGCCGGGGAGGTAGGCGCCTTCGCCCTCCAGCCACTCGAACGCCACGGGGACGCGCTCGAGGAAGGTGGGGGAGTCGGGAGACAGGTCGATCAGCTGGACATTGGACGCGGGCGCCAGGCTGCCCTCGGGCGTGGGCAGGGCGTCGAGGTCGATCGGGCCGTCGAACCGAAGCCAGGTGGGGCCGTTGAAGCCGGCGCCGGGCCGCGCGCTTGCCTGCGCGAGGAAGTCGTCCAGCAGCGACAGCTGGGTGGGGTTGGGGAACAGCGTCCAGTCCAGGCCGCCCTGGTCGTTGGTGCGGGCATCGGCTGGGAAGGGGACGTCGAAGAACGCGCCGGCGGCCGGTCCTCCAGGATCGAACACGGCCTCGGGCACGTCGAGGTCGGCGGGCTCACAGGCGGCGAGCAGCAGGCCAGCGCCCAGCCACAGCGTGGTGGCACCGGCAAGACGGGGAGAGGGGGACGGGGTCCAGGTCATGCAAGCCTCGCGGTCCTCTGCATAGCACCGTGGCCCCAGGCGAGGCGGTCGGAATCGGGCGACCCTGCCGGCGGCAAATGCGATAGGCGCGCAGCGGGAGGACGCGGTGGGCGACCTGCACGACCAGACCGTGATCGTCGCGCTGGGCGCGTCGCAAGATGGCCGGAGCCGCGCAGCCACCCGGGTCGCCCGGGCGTTGCGCGCCTCGGGGCGCGGTGGCGATGCGGTCGGGGTGGTGGCGATGCGCGAGCGGCCCCACGGCCGATGGGGCGCACGGTCCCTGCTGGACGACGACCGGGCCTTCGACGCGCTCGACGGTCCGCAGGCGATCGGCGCGCTGAGCACCCCCCTGGCCGACCACGACCCGTCCCGGGTGCCCGCGGTCTCCACCCTGGCGTGTGGGCCGGTGGCCTTGGCGGTGGCGGGGCGCCCCACGGCCGCAGAGGGCATGCGGCGGGGCCTGCTCGACCATGGCGTGGCCTTGCCCGACCGATCGGCTTCGTCCCTGCTGCTCACCCGCATGGCGCGTTCCGGGCGCCGGCGCGCGCTGCACAAGCTGATCGACGCCTTGTGGGACATCCCCGCAGGCTACGCCGCCGTGCTCAGCGCGCCGGAGCTGCTGGTGGCGGTGCGGGATCCGCTGGGTCTGCGGCCCCTGTTCATGGGGCGGGTGGGCGATGCGCCCGCGTTCTCGACCGACGCCGTCGCGCTGCACGCGCTGGGCGGACGGGTCGAGCGGGATGTCGCCCCCGGCGAGATGGTCGTGATCGACGCCGAAGGCGAGGCCTCCATCTTCCCGTTCCGCGATCGGGCCCCCCGTCCGTGTGCGCAGGAGGCGTGGCAGCTCGCGGCAGACGGCACGGCGCTCGACGGGGTGGGCGTTCGGTCCCTCCGAGAGGAGCTGGCGCGGGCGATCGCTGCGGAGTCCCCGGCAACGGTGGATGGCGTGGTTCCGTACGACGAGGACGCGGCCGCACCGGCCCGGGCCCTGGCGGCGGCATGGCGGGCGCCGTGGGTGCCGGCGCGCACGGCCGACGGGCGCATCGTCGACGCCGAGGTGTCTGGGCGCAGGATCGCCCTTCTCGCCACGGGCGGCGCAGCGCAGGCTGGCGTGCGGGAGGCGGTCGAAGGCCTGCTCCGGGCAGGGGCCGAGGAGGTCCACCTGCGGCTGCTGGCGCCACGGCCCACCCGGGCGTGTCCGTTCGGGCGGCGGGGTCCGGCGGGCGATCTTCCGGACGCCGATGCCTTGTGTCGCCGCTGGGCGCTGGCCAGCGTGGCGTGGACGTCCTCCGACGGCGCGCAGCGGGCGTGGGATGCCCAGGGTGCCGAGGGGACCGAAGGCACGGCGATCCGTCCCTGCACGGCCTGCGTCGGTGCACCGTTCCCCGTGGATCCCGAGCCCCCCGAGGAGCAGCTGGCGCTGTTCGCGGACCCCGACGAGGTCTGAGCACGGGGCTTGCGGGCGGATCAGTCTCCGGCGGGGACGAGGCCCGGGCCGATGCCGTCCCAGCCCGCGAGGAGGGCGACGAGCCGGTCGACCCCCAGCGCGATGCCGGCGGTGGGGGGCATCCGGTCCACCGCGTCGAGGAAGGCGTCGTCGACCGGCCAGACGGGGACCCCTGCGTCGGCCTGCTCCTGGGCGGTCTGTGCCAGCCGCGCCCGCTGCACGGACCCGTCCGTGAGCTCGAGGAAGGCGTTGGCCAGCTCGATCCCGTCGAGGAACACCTCGAAGCGTCGGGTGACGGCGCCGGCCCGGCGCGTGACGACCCGGGCGGCCGCGGCCTGCGACGGCGGCCAGTCGTGGACGAACACCGCGCCGGACAGGGTGGGCTCGACGTCGGCGACCCACCGACGGAAGAAGGCGCCGTCGGGATCCCCCGCATCCTCAGGGGACAGGATCTCGGGGGGCGTGGTCCACGGATCGAGGCCGGTCGCGTGCACGAACGCGTCCCGGACCGAGCAGCGACGCCATGGCCCGGGCGGCGTGACCCCGAGGGCGTCGGCCGCACGCGTCACCAGGGCGATCACGTCGGCTTCGAGGTCGGCCAGCGTCGCGCCCGCCCGGTACCACTCGAGCATCGTGAACTCAGCGCGGTGCCAGGCGCCATGCTCGTCGTCCCGAAAGCACGGTCCGATCTCGTAGATCCGAGGCAGGCCGGCGGCGACGACCTTCTTGAGCGCGAGCTCGGGGGAGGTCCTCAGCCAGCGGTCGCCGGAGGGCAGCGCGAACAGCGTGGACTCGACCCCGGGCTGGAGCACCCGCACCGGGGTGGGGCACTCCAGGTAGCCGCGATCGTCCAAGGTGGTCCGCAGGGCTTGCAGCACACGGGCTCGTGCGCGCAGGCCCGCCGCAGACGGGCGAGGGGAGGACGGCGACACCGACTCAGTCGCTGGAGCCGCGCCCCTGGTACTCGCGGCTGCGGGTGTCGATCTTGAGGATGTCGCCGGTGTTGATGAACAGCGGCACCTGGATCGACGCACCGGTGGACAGCTCGGCGGCCTTCGTGGCGCCCTGCGAGGTGTTGCCCTTCACGGCAGGCTCCGTGTAGGTGCACTCCATCTCGACGTGCTGCGGCAGCTCGATGTTGACCGGGTTGGACTTGTAGAACAGGACCTGGACCTTCATCTCCTCGAGGAGGAAGTCCTTGTCGTCGCCGATGACGTCGGCCTGGATCGCGACCTGCTCGTAGGTCTCGGTGTTCATGAAGTGGAACGCCTCACCGTCGTTGTACAGGTACTGCATCTCGTTGACGGCGACGTCGGCCGGCGCGAGCTTCTCGCCGGAACGGAAGGTGCGCTCGATCACGTTGCCGTTGAGCAGGTTCTTGAGCTTGGTGCGGGTGAAGGCCGTGCCCTTGCCCGGCTTGACGAACATGAAGTACACGACGTTGAAGGGCTGGCCGTCGAGCTCGATCTTCAGGCCGTTCTTGATGTCGGAGGTGTTGTACATGGGACGCCCTGTTCGAAGGGGTGAAGCGGGGCGCGCCGTGTATCACGAAGGCGACGGCAAACCACCGCCCACGATGCCGTCCCCGAACGGTCCCGCCCTGTCCACACCGAGCCCCCGTGCCGCGCGCATGGTGGGCCGTCCTGAGGCGTTGCGGGCCCGGCCGGACCTCGCGGGGGTCTGGTCGGCCGCCGACGCGGTGTTCCCGGTCCGGATCACCCGCTCCTGGTGGGATCGGATGGATCCGTCGGACCCCGCCGATCCGCTTGCCAAGCAGGTGATGCCCGATCCCCAGGAGCTGGTCGCGGCGCCGGGCGATCTGATGGATCCGGTCGGAGAGGTCGCGAGCGCTCCGGTGCCGTGGGTGGTGTCCAAGCACCCCGACCGGGCGCTGCTGCTCGTCACCAAGCGCTGTCACCTGTACTGCCGGTACTGCTTTCGCCGAACACACCAGCCGGGTGAGGCGCTGGACCCCACGGACGCCGAGCTGGATCGGGCGATCGCGTGGCTGGACCATGCCGGGGTGCAGGAGGTCATCCTGAGCGGTGGTGACCCGCTCGCCCTGTCCGACGACGCGCTGGAGACCGTGATCGGACGGGTGCGCGCGCTGCCCTCGGTGCGGTGGATCCGCGTCCACACCCGGGCCCCTGTGACCGCGCCCGATCGGGTCACGGACCGGCTGTGCGGGATCCTGCGGGATCACGGCCCGGCCTGGGTCGTCGTCCACGCAAACCACCCCCGCGAGCTGTCCTCGGACGTGGACGAGGCGCTGGCCCGCCTGGTCGATGCGGGGCTGCCGGTGCTCAACCAGGCGGTGCTGTTGCGCGGGGTCAACGACGATCCGGCCACCCTCGCGGCGCTGTTCGAGCTGCTCGTCGAGCGGCGTGTGCGCCCGTACTACCTGCATCACCCCGATGCCGTCGCCGGAAACGCCCACCTCCGGGTCGGGATGGACGAGGGCCTGGCGCTGGTGCGCGCGGTGACGGCGCGGGTCAGCGGCCTGGCGGTTCCTCGGTACGTGGTCGACCCACCCGATGGCGAGGGGAAGGTGGACGTGGCTCGCTGGGTCTCCGACGGGGGGCGCGGGGGAGGGTGACGGACCGGAGGGGTCGCGATACCCGCGCCGGATGAACGCGACTTTCACTGGACGGACGCTGGACCGGCTCGCCCCAGGCGAGTCCGCCGTCGTCCACGCGATCGGAGGGGACCGGCCGTTTCGGCTGCGCCTGCTGGAGCTGGGCCTGGTTCCCGGCACGGTGGTCGTGTGCGTCGGGCGCTCGCCCCTGGGCGATCCGTTGCGGTTCCGGGTTCGGGACGCCGTGATCGGCCTGCGTCGGGCGGATGCCGTCCACGTCCAGCTGCGTTCGGACGCATGACCCAGAGGACGCCGTGAACGCCGTGGGAACCCCCGAACCGACCGTCCTGCTGGTGGGGCCCCCCAATGCGGGCAAGTCCACGCTGTTCAACCGGGTCACGGGCGCGTCGGCCGCCACCAGCAATGTGGTCGGCACCACGGTGGCGCTGGAGCAGGCCTGGTCGCGGCTCGGCGATCAGACTGTCCGGTTTCTCGATCTCCCAGGCACGGCCTCCCTCGCGGCGGCCTCGCCCGACGAAGCGGTCACGGTCCAGGCGGTGCGGACCCAGCTGGGCGCCGGGGATCCTGGCGTGGCGCTGGTGGTGCTCGACGGGCCGCGGCTGGCGCGGTCGCTGTACCTGGCGCTTCAGGTGCTCGAGCTCGGCGTGCCGACCGTGGTGGCCGTCAACCTGATGGATGAGGCCCGTGAAGCGGGTCGCGTGCCCGACATCGCCGCACTCCAGGACGTCCTGGGGGTCCCGGTGGTCGGCGTGTCCGCGCGTCGTGGCGAAGGCATCGACGCCCTGCGCGACGCCCTGACCGCGGCCTTGGCCGATCCCGACGCCGTGCGCGGGCGGGACCTGGTCGACTGGCCCGACACCGTCCGCGCCTCGGTGGAGGCCCTGGCGCCAGCAGGAGGGGCCGACGCGGCCTGGGTGCGCTGGGCCTTGCTGTCGGAGCCCGTGGCGACATCCGAGACCCATGTTGGGCAGGTCCCGTGGGACGCGGTGCTCGCCGCGCGCGCTCAGGAGGACGTGGGGCCGGCGATGATCGCGGCCCGGTATGCCTGGATCGACGCCCGAGCCGCGGGCCTGCTCCAAGACGGAGAGACCGAGGACGCCACGGCCCGGCGTACCGACGCCGTCGATCGCTTCTTGCTGCACCCGGTGAGCGGCACGCTGGTGTTCCTCGGCCTGATGTGGCTGGTTTTCTGGGGCCTGTTCGCCGGGGCGGATCCCCTGGTGGGCTTCGTCGAAGAGGTGTTTGGCTGGGTGGGATCCGGGGTATCGGCCTGGTTCGACGCCCGGATCGCGGCGTGGCCTGCGGCGGAGGGGTGGCTGTCGCTGCTCCAGGGCCTGCTCGTGGACGGCGTCATCGCCGGCGTGGGCGGGGTCGTCGTGTTCGTCCCGCAGATCGCCCTGTTGTTCCTGTGGCTCGGGGTGCTGGAGGACGTGGGCTACCTCAGCCGGGCGTCCGCCCTGATGGACCGCGTGCTGCGGGCCGCCGGGCTGCCAGGCAAGGCCTTCGTGCCGCTGCTGTCCGGCTTTGCGTGCGCGGTCCCGGCGATCCTCGCCACCCGGACCATGCCGCGGTTCCGCGACCGCCTGCTCACGATGCTCGTCCTGCCGCTCACCAGCTGCTCCGCGCGGCTTCCGGTGTACGCGCTGATGATCGGGGCCCTGTTTCCCGCGACCCTCGCGGGCTGGCCCATCCCGGTTCGTCCCACCGTGATGTTCGGCATGTACGTGCTGAGCACGGTGGTGACCTTGCTCGCCGCCGTGGTGCTCGCGCGCACCGTCGTGCCCGGTGACGCCTCCGCCAGCGTCCTGGAGCTGCCGCCGTACCGCCTTCCAGACCCCCGCTCGGTGCTGCGCACGGTGTTTCGTCGGACCGGCGACTTCCTGCACGAGGCGGGCCGGGTGATCCTGGTCGCGACCATCGTGCTGTGGGCCCTGCTCACCTTCCCCCGGTACGCGCCCGAGGACGTGGTCCCGCCCGACGTGCTCGCCGAGGCGGTGGCACGGGGAGAGGATCTGGCGAGCGTGGCGGCGCCCTACCAGCTCCGCCACAGCATCGCGGGCCAGATGGGCCAGGCGATGGAGCCGTTCACCGAGCCGGTCGGGTTCACCTGGAAGACCGACATCGCGCTGATCGGCGCCTTTGCGGCCCGCGAGGTGTTCGTCGGCACGCTGGGCATCGTGTACGGGATCGAGGAGGCGGACGAGGAGAGCGGCTCGCTGCGCGACGCCATCCGGTCCGACACCCGCGCGGACGGCACGGCGGCCTACACGCCGCGGGTGGGCCTGTCGATCATGGTGTTCTTCGCGTTCGCGATGCAGTGCCTCAGCACGCTGGCCGTGCTGCGCAAGGAGACGGGCGGCTGGAGGTGGCCCGTCTTCATCACCGTGGTCACGTTTGGGATGGCCTACGGCGGAAGCCTGATCGTGTACCAGGGGCTGGGCCTGCTCGGCTGGGCCTGACCCCACACGACCCGCGCAGCGTTTCCTGCGCTTGCCGCTCCGGATGCTGCGGCCGACCCTCAGACGTCCAGCATCTCCGAGTCCAGATCGCGGCTGCGGGTCATGATCTCCTCGTACCGGGCCGAGGTGTCGTCTCCCATCAGGTCATCCAGGGTGGACTCGGCGGCCGCCAGGTCGGGGACGGTGACCCGGATCAGGCGTCGCAGGGAGGGGTCGAGCGTGGTCTCGTACAAGGTGCGCGGCGGCATCTCGCCGAGGCCCTTGAATCGGGTGATCTCGACCTTGCTGCGGCTGCTGGCCTTGGTCTTGAGGATGCGGGCACGATCGGCGTCGTCGAGGGCCCAGTACGAGTCCTTGCCCACCTGGACCCGGTACAGCGGCGGCTGGGCCAGGTACACGCAGCCGGCCTCCAGCAGGGGTCGCATGTAGCGGTAGAAGAACGTGAGCAGCAGGGTGGAGATGTGGTGGCCG
>JAUHWK010000619.1 GCA_030424555.1 bacterium
CACCTGCCGACCACCGAGGGGATCGAGGTCCGGTGGGACCCGGCGACCGACCGCGCCAAGGCCGAGCGAGTGGTCCGCGTGGGGGCGATCGTCCTGTCGCGCGAGAGCACGGATCGCGCCGACGACGCCGCGTACACCGCCGCCCTCACCGAGGCGGCCACCACCGCCCCGCCGAGCCAGTGGCTGCCGGGCGGACGGGAGGCTCGGAGCTGGATCCTCCTGCGCGCCCGGGTGCGCTTCCTGGGGGCCCGCCGCCCGGATCTCGGCTTGCCTGACGTGTCGGACCACGCCTTGGCCCACGCGATCCCCCAGGCCGCTCCCCGCGCGCGCCGACTGGCCGACGTGGCCCGGGCCGACTGGACCGGCTGGCTGCTCGGCCAGCTGGCCTGGACCCAACGCGAGGCCCTCGACACCCTGGCGCCCGAGCGCCTCGCGGTCGCCAGCGGCAGCCGCATCGCCGTGGACTACCCGGAGGACGACGGTCCCCCCGTGCTGGCCGTGCGGATCCAGGAGCTGTTCGGCACGACGTCCACCCCGACGATCGCAGGCACCCCGGTCCTGCTCCACCTGCTCGCCCCCAATGGACGCCCCCAGCAGGTCACCGACGATCTCGACGGCTTCTGGGACCGCGCATGGCCCGAGGTCCGCAAGGACCTGCGGGGACGCTACCCCAAGCACAGCTGGCCCGAGGATCCCCGGGCCGCCTCCGCGGAGTGGCGTCCAGGGCGCCGTCGGCCCGGATCCTGAGCCTGACCAGGAAGGCTACTCGACCTCGTACACGAAGGCTTCGACCGCCTCGACCTTGAGCGTGACGCTCATGCGCGTGCAGATGCCTTCGGCATTCGGCTCCAGATCGGTGGCCTGGGCGAGGACCGGGCGCACCAGGTTGAGCACCTCGTCGTTGACGCCCTGGCTCGTGACCTGCTCCAGCAGATCCTCGACGTCGACCCCGCCAGCGAGCATCCCGACAAAGCCGCGATCGTCGTCCAGCTCCATGCGCATCGCCGCGTTGACGATGCCGATGTTGAGCTGGGCGTTGAGGATGGAGATCGGGATCGTCAGCGCCGCCCCCGTGCCGAACGCGACGCCGTCCTCGATCGTGCCATCGAACGACACGTAGGTGCCGTCGACGTCCTGGGCGAAGGTCTGGCCCGCGACCAGGCGCCCATCGGCGCCGACCAGCGGCGCGCCGAGCCCTTGGAGGATCTCCATCGTGACGCAGTCGTCGGACACCTCGTCGTCCAGTCCCGTGACCCGACTCATCAGCAGGATGTTGCCCTCCTTGATGTTCTCCGAGATGACCTCCTCCGCCGCGGACGCCTCGGTGAGCTCGAGGATCGGAAGCAGGCGCGAGAAGCTGTTGTCGATGCCTTGCTGCCCATCGGGCCCGACCTGGTCCTCGACCCCACAGCCGATGGACGGATCGCCGGACTCGGCCGAGCCGTCGAGATCGAACCCCTCGCTGACGTTGTCGGTGGCGCGCACGAACCGGATGTCGGTGACGATGAACGACCGCGGCGTGCCGCCCTCGCAGGTGCGCTGGGCGAGGTCTTGTGGGTCGGAGTCCGTGTCGAGCGTGGCATCGTCGCCCCCCTCACAGGCCACGACCAGGCCCAGGGTCCACGGGAGCAGGCGTCGCATCATGGTTCCTCCAGCGCCGCAGCATGCCACGGCGACGACGTCAGCGTCCAGATCGGCTACGACACACCGTCCCGCGGAGACCCCACGATGATCGCCTGGTGGCTCGTGCTGTCGTCGGCCCACGCCGGCACCTTGCACCTCACGCTGGACGTGCAGGCCGACCCGCCCACGGTTCGCCACGCGATCGTCCTGGACGGCCCCACGCCCCCCTCCCCAGCGCTCGGTCCCCTCTCCGTCACCGATGCCCGTGGCCAGGTCCTCGCCACCGCCCCGCTCCCCCTCGCCGATCCCCACCGCAGCATCGCGTACCCCGAGGCATTCGGCGACGGACCCGGCGAGGCGGCTGAGGTGCCCGGCGCGTTCGTCCGAACCCGGGTCCCCTGGCCTGACGGCGCCGCCGCCCTGCGCTTGCACGGCCAGCCGTTGGTCCTGCCCGACGCCGGTCCCCATCCCGGGCTCGACGGCTTGCGGGACGCCGACCTCGTCACCCTGCGTGGCGAGGAAGATCCCGCACGCGCCCTCGACTTGCTGATCCTG